>CAJWLO010000006.1 GCA_913043235.1 uncultured Fidelibacterota bacterium | reverse complement strand
TGTCTGTGGTGTCACTGGTTATTGCACCGTTGATTGCATAAAAATTAAGGAGTCATTATGCGTTTTTATGAAACACTTTACATTGTAAATCCTAATTTTGAAAATGATAAACTAACAAAGTGTCAAAAGGAAATTGAGACTGAATTAGGAAAAACAAAATCAAAAATTATTAACCACCGTATTTGGAATAAAAAGCGGTTAGCTTATCCGATCGATAAACAAAAATATGGCACCTATATGTTGTTGCATTTTGAAGGAGGGAGCTTAGATAAAATGACCGATTTTGATACATGGATGAAATTGAATAATCAAATATTACGTCACATGACAACTACACTTAATTCTAAACCAGAAGTTTATGTGGAAGAAGAACAAAAAGAAGAAATAAAAAATACCGATGACTCGCCTGTTGATTCTCCAACGATTGAGAATGATATGGGATTGAGCGCAGAAGAATTAAAAGAAACAAAAGATGAAATAATTAAGGAAAATGATCTGGAAGAACAAACTCCAGAAAAAGAGGAGGGAAAATAATGGCTTTACAGCACCGCAGGAAATATTGTTATTTTAAGGAAAACGGCATCACCGAAATTGATTATAAAGATGTAAGATTATTACGTCGGTTTGTAAACGATCAAGGTAAAATCATGCCGCGTAGAGTAACTGGAACCAGCGCAAAAATGCACCGGAAAGTTGTTCGAGCCATTCGGCGTGCCAGATCAATCGCTTTAATGCCTTATATGAACACTGGTTCGGAATAACAAGGTAATAATAGGAGAATAATTATGGATATAATATTGTTAGAAAATATACAAGGCCTAGGCGATGCTGGTGATGTGGTTACAGTGAAGCCCGGGTATGCACGAAACAAATTAATCCCGGATGGGGTTGCTCTTAGAGCATCTAAGAGAAATTTGGCGGTTGCAGATGAGCGGAAAAGAGTAGTTAAGATGCGAGAAAACCGCGAATCGGAAGCATATATCAGTCTTAGCAATAAAATATCAAAAACCGAGCTTACAATTGAAGCACAGGTTGGTGATGATGAAAAAATGTTTGGTTCTATTACATCCATTGATATACACAAGGCATTAACGGAAAAAGAAATAGTTATAGATCGTCATGCTATTAAACTAGACCAACCAATTAAGTCCCTTGGTATTTATCATGTGCCTGTAAAAATCAGTACTGAAGCTACTGGCGATCTGAAAGTATATGTAATCAAAGCATAAGTTTCATTAATATAGTCAGCCCCTTTTATAAGTTTTTTATATAAAAGCCTATATTAAGGGGTTTTTTATTGCCATCCTTTCATCTCGCCATATAAACTCCAGAGTAATGTTTGTTGAGGTCGCGTTCCCAATATCCAGTTTTCAGACTTTTTCATATAAGGTTCCATCGAAGTTTTTGAATGATCTTCATGTGGGTACCCGGGTGACAGCACCCTTAGGTCGCAGAAAATTACAGGGAATTGTGACAAACTTGTCCAATAAATCTATTTATAAAGGACAAATGAAATATATTACCGGGGTAATTGATGAAGTGCCGGTTATTTCTTCAGAAATATGGGCTTTAATTGAATGGATGAGTCAGTATTATATTACTCCGAAAGGACAAGTGGCAAAAGCAGTATTACCTGAAAGTCTATCCATGAGGTATTTGCCACCTAAATACTGGTATGTGCAGCCAAATCCAATCGTTGATGAAGAAGACATATCCCAACTGAAACATCGAGCACCAAAACAATATAATCTTCAACAGATAATATATGATTCCAAGCGTCCGGTACGAGTCGGCTCTCTAAGCGATCAAATATCTAATCCATTAAGTGTATGCCGTATCCTCGAACAAAAAGGTTTTGTTGACTTATTTCAGAAAACATCTTTGCCAGATGTTACTGGTTTTACATTTGCCCCAATAAAAAAACATGTTTCATTTAATACCGATCAGCGCAAAGCTGTGGATAAAATAATTCCTTCATTGAATGGTAAAAAATACTCTCCATTTTTGCTACATGGAGTTACTGGGAGCGGCAAAACAGAAATTTATATTGAAGTTGTTCGTTGTTGCCTAAAGCAAGATCAAAGTGCTATTATTCTTTTACCTGAAATTTCTCTTACCCCACAGATTGCAGGGAGATTTAAAGCAGTATTTGGTGATACAGTTGCCCTCTGGCATTCTAAATTAACAAAAGCACAGCGGGGTTGGACATGGAAGGAAATTTGCCGAGGGACTTTTAAAGTAGTGATTGGCGCTAGAAGCGCTATATTTTCCCCTGTAAAAAAACTGGGCTTAATAGTTATCGATGAAGAACAGGAATCCTCCTTCAGGCAGGATGCACCTGCCCCTAGGTACCATGCCCGTGATGTTGCATTAATGCGGGGAACCATAGAGAAATCAACTGTAATCCTGTCCAGCGCCACACCCAGCTTGGAGAGCTATTATAATTATCTTAAGGAAAAACTTACTTATCTATATCTTCCAAAAAGATTCGGTGGGGCTAAATATCCCGATGTCCATGTAGTGAATATGTTAAAAGATCAAGAAGAATCCGGTAAATATGGGCTAATTCTCTCAGGCCTACTCCAGGACAAAATTGAAGAACGGCTAAAAAAAAATGAACAGGTATTACTTCTTCAGAATCGGCGTGGCTATTCACCGATAATTCGATGCTTTGATTGTGGTGAAACAGTATTGTGCCCATACTGCAAGATCTCTCTCACTTATCACCAACAAGGTTCACTGCTGAGATGCCATTTCTGTGGTCATGTTGAGACAGGCAAACGTGAATCATGTATCCATTGCGGTGGCGGTGATTTAAAATATTCCGGTGCGGGTACTCAACGTGTGGAATCATTATTACAAGAGACATTTCCGGATTCTAATATCGATCGTTTAGATATGGATACTGCGAAAAATGGAAATAGACTTACATCAATTTTGGAAAACTTTTCATCAGGGGGAATTGATATTCTCCTAGGAACGCAGATGATTGCTAAAGGCTTAGATTTCCCCAATGCAACTCTGGTTGGTATTATTAATGCTGATTTAGGTCTTCATCTTCCGGATTTTCGTACAGGGGAACGTATTTTTCAATTGATTTACCAAGCATCAGGCCGAGCAGGGAGAAAAAACAAACCCGGGGAAGTAGTCATCCAGACCTATATGCCTGATAATCCCGTTATTAAAAGTGCATCAAGATTAAATCTAATGAAATACTACAACATTGCACTCCGCGAAAGGGAAGAATTAAACTACCCCCCCTTTAGCTGGATGGCTAAAGTTGAACTTTCAGGACCCAGTGCATACTCGGTTGAAGAACTAGCTTTATGTATTTCAAAATCACTGATAAAAAAATACAAAGGGCTAGATATTCTTGGCCCATCACCCTGCTACTTGGAAAAACTGAGGAACCAATATCGTTTTCAAATCGTTTTTAAATCATTAAAGACATTTGATATTAATGGACGGAAGTTGCACTCATTTATCCAAGATAATTTCATTGGTGTCGAAACAAGATTTAAACTAGGAAAAAATAAGATTAGCATTCACTTAGACCCACAAAGTTTGATCTAACAAAATTATTTTATGGCAAAAAAATTAATTTTTTTAATCCATTTATTTTTATCCATATGCTATCCTAGGACTGGGTATCCTGGTTTTCATGCTTGGACTTCTCCATCTAGAATGGCATTGGGAGGGTCCGGATATTTATCATATTCGCCTCTTTCAGCTTATTCGAACCCCTCAACAATTTCTAAGATCAGAATATTTTCAACAGGGCTAATTCGGTATCCTGCGGGAATTACCAGTCAAAGTCTAGCAACAAATTTTCCCCGCAAGCAGGGTGTTGTTGGTTTTGCTGTCCGTCATCTTGCATACGGTACATTTGATGGCTATGATAATGAGGCCAACCCTACCTTGGATTATCATTCCAGTGATACGTGGATCAAAGCAAAGTATTCAACTAGTAATCAAAAATCCCGATTTCAATATGGATCTGCTTTTACCTTTTTTTCATCTAATTTAAATGGTAATAAAACAAGAGCTGTATTGATATCTGCTGGAGGACAATTAAATATTGAAAAAATAAAAACTGTTGTTGGAATAGGAATTGAAAATTATAGTTTAACAACAAATAAACATTTAAAAATGGCCGGTATATTTCCCCGTCAAATGACTATTAGCATATCAAAAGACCTTGCCTATCTACCAATGAAAATCTTTGTTGATGGAGAAATAGTATCAGTTTCGAAAAAAAGAAATATATATCTAGGCGGCCAGGCCAAAATTACCCCTGCTGTACAAATTCTATGGGGAACTTCAACGAAAAAGATAGATCACAATATCCATCAGGATCTCTGGAAAACTTTATTGGGCGCAAGCGGATTTGGTATTGTATATATGACAGGTGTTACAAAAATTATATATGGTTCATATATTTTTGGCACAGGAACTATCATCCACGGCATTGAAATGGAAATTGAATTTTAATGAAAAAATTTTTAATTATATTTATTTTTATCACGGGTATCATCCTCGGCAGCAATAATTATCCTATTGTTTTGATTCATGGGTTTTTAGGATGGGGACCGGATGAGATGGGTGGATATAAATACTGGGGTGGTAAAAATGATATTGCTGATTTACTCAGACAAGAGGGCCACACGGTCTTTGAAGTTTCTGTTGGTCCTGTTTCGTCAAATTGGGACCGCGCTATTGAGGCTTACACTCAATTGAAAGGTGGACAGGTAGATTATGGAAAAGCACATTCTGAAAAATTTGGTCTAATTCAAAAACCGGAAGGGAAAACCTATGATGGATTATATCCCAGATGGGATGAAAACCATCCAGTTCATATTATTGGTCATAGCATGGGTGGGCAGACAGCCAGAACCCTTCAGTACCTTCTAGCTAACCTGATTTATGAAGATAAGGAGTCAGAAATATTAGAAAAGTCACCCCTTCTTGGACAGGAAAACCTAAAATGGATTCACAGTATTACCACCATATCCACTCCTCATAATGGGACGACAATGGCAGAATTAGTCACATCAACTTTCTCTTTTGTACAATATTTTGTTGGACTTGCTGGAGTGGTTGGAACACAATTTTATGATTTTGATCTTGAGCAATGGAATTTGAAACGAAAAAAAGATGAATCATGGAGCAGTTATGTAACTCGCATGCGCACACACCAAGCTTGGGAAACAAAAAATATAAGTAGCTGGGATGCAAGCCTCGATGGGGCCAAAGAAATGAATAACTATGCTGTAGTTAGCGCCGATATATTTTATTTTTCGATTTTAACTTCAATAACAGAAAAAAATGCTGATAATTATTTTCACTCCCCAATGCCCGGTTCCCCCTTATTGATCAGGGTACGTGCAAAAATCTTAGGTAGTAAAGTGGGCTATTGGCATGATGGAACAAAAACAGATACTACATGGTACGAAAATGACGGGTTGGTTAATACGTGTTCGATGGCTGGACCTACAACTGGGACAAATGGTCCCGACCCCATCACGCCCTTGGTTGAAAAAGATTTATTAATCCCCGGGCAATGGTATACAATTGGTCCGCTTAAAATCAATCATTGGAATATTATTGGGCATAAATTAATTCTGGATGGTCTGAGTGATACAGCATTAAACTTATATAAGTCTCACTCATTGCGGTTAAAAAATCTACCAATATTTTAGTTCTGCAATTACTCTATATATTTGTAATATGCAAATATGAATTATGGTGAAGTTCTACATGCTCTATCAATTGATCTACAAAGTTTTTTTCGTAGAAACATTAAAATCGATGGGGCTTCTTTCTCACAAACACTAGCCTTGGCTGTAATCCCTGATGAGGGGATTGAAATGTCTTCCTTATCTAAGCGTCTAGGGTTAGATACCAGCACAGTTACAAGACTAATTATAGGCCTTGAAAAAAAAACCTGGGCAATAAGAAAAAAACAACAGCAGAAAGATAATCGTGTCATTATGGTGTTTCTTACTTTAGCAGGTGAAAAAAAACAATCGGAACTCGAGGATAAAATTGATAAACTGGGTTTACTGGTTGAAAATGAAACAGACCAATTTGATCGTTCTGAATTATTGGAATATTTATGGTCTACACATTGGACCATATCTAAATTATTATTAAAAAATAAGATTGTATAATGCATATAAATATGGATCAGAAACGTCTTTACCTTTGGTATAGTAAAAACAAACGTATCCTGCCTTTTAGAAATAGTAAAGAACCGTATAAAATCTGGCTTGCTGAAATAATGTTACAGCAAACGCAAATGGCAACAGTCATTCCTTATTATAATAGATGGATTAATCATTTCCCGAATTTGCAAAATGTCGCAGAAGCACGATTATCAGAATTATTAAAATTATGGGAAGGGCTTGGTTATTATGCCCGTTGCCGTAATTTTCATAAGGCGGCCATTATTATTAATAGAGACCACAATGGTAAAATTCCTGAAGATTGGGAAACTTTTCGATCATTACCTGGCGTAGGGGATTATACTGCAGCAGCTGTTTTATCAATATCATATAGCTTGCCATATGTAGTGATTGATGGAAATGTAAAACGAGTAATGTCTCGGGTTTTAGGCCGGAAAAAACTTTCAACCAGGAACATGTCCATGATTAATAATCGTCTTAATAACTGGATCGATAAAGAAAATCCTGGTGATTTTAACCAAGCCATGATGGAATTAGGTGCTATGCTATGCAAGCCCAAAAGACCAAACTGTACTAGATGCCCTCTTCAGACCATATGCAAGGCTGCAGCTGTTGGGGACCCCGCACGATACCCGGGTAAAATAAAAAAAGTAATCCGACCTCACTATATAACAGTTGGAGGATTAATATGGAGGAAAAATCGTTTTTATGTACAAAAAAGAAATGAGGATTCGATGCTGGGTGGTTTGTGGGAATTCCCTGGAGGTAAGGTAAGAAAGGATGAATCCTTAGAGGTCGCTCTAAAAACTAGAATAAAAGAAAAATTTGATCTTACACCAGTAATCCTGAAAAAAATAGGGTCGGTGCACCATTCATATAGTCATTTTTCTATTACATTTCATGGATATCATTGTAAGGAGAATGGAAAATATCTCCAATCAAGGAGTGAGTACAAATGGATAATACCCCAGGAAATAAATACGTTAGCATTCCCAACGGCTAGTCATAAGATGTTCAACCTGATCACAAAGCAAGGATGGGATGTATAAAACAATCGCATCATTAATTCTATGGCCAATCTGGTTTCTGTACATGTTGATTTCTTTGATTATTCTTTTTTTCGCTCTGTACATTATACCTCGTCAGTATCTTTTTTATCTAATACGTATTTGGTGTTGGGGTGCCTGTCTTTTTGCAGGTCAATGGTTGATAAAAGAAGGGAGTCTTCCGGATTTAGATGGAGAACCATACCTGTATATGTTTAATCATGTGTCTTTGTTTGACCAGTTTATGGTAGCTGCATATATAGGCCATTATGTAACAGTTGTCGGTGCATTGGAACAATTCAGATGGCCAATCTGGGGAACAGTTGGCAGAAAATATGGCGCTATTCCAATTGTAAGAAAACAAATTAAAAAAGCATTAAATGCTCTTAATGCTGCGGAAGAAGCAATAAAAAAAGGAATTTCAATTATGATTGCACCAGAAGGGACCCGAACAATTACAGGGGAAATAAATGATTTTAAAAAAGGCCCATTCCATCTTGCCTATAATACCGATGCTACTATTGTTCCCGTTGGTTTGATTGGTGCTTTTGAAGCGAAAAACAAATCTGACTGGCGCTTGAAACCTGGTATCATCATAGCCCGTTTTGGGGAGCCGATACTAAGTGAGAACTACGCTGGCCTTGGAGTGGAAGAGATACGGGATTTGGTAAGAGACCGAATTAAGGAATTAATAAAAACACCGGAAAAAGAATGAAATATTGGCTCACCATCTTATGCATAATAATTATTTCCCATTCTTTAACAGCCCAACAAAACATAAAAATTAATAAAACATCCGTTATTGAATCATTTCCAAAAATTAAAAAAGGGGACTCTAGAGGTGAGATTAGTTTGTTAGGTATTAAGTTCAAAGATACTATGGTATTATGCCAAATTTTAATCGCATTAATGATGACTATTACGTTTATTCAATCTGGCTTAGATAAACTAATCGACCGCAAGGGAAATCTTGAATTTTTCAAATCTCATTTTGCACATACACCCTTAAAATCTGTTTATAGTGTTGGTTTGTCCATATTAACCATCTTGGAGTTAATGGGTGGTGCTATGTGTGCCTATGGTATTTATTGTGCAATTGTTGAAAACAGTACTATTTGGATTTTCAATGGCTTACTATTGCTAGCCGTGACCATCCTGATCCTTTTTTTGGGTCAGCGTATTGCCAAAGATTACCAAGGCGCGGCAGATTTGGTGTCTTATTTTATTCTGAATATGATGGGTATTATGAGTATGTATTAGACGTTGAGTTAATTTTGAATTTATCAAATGGATATGAATGTTTGACAACCAAGACATGCTTTGTAAAATGTAAACAGGAAAAAAGATCAGAATTTTTATTGATTGAAAATGATTTGAATCAATCTTATGAAGGGGATGAAAAAATGATACCTTCCCTGAAACTCAATTAAGTTAAGAGCAAAAAGGAGCAGCAATGTCAACTTCAGTAACATTAAAAAATATTCAGTCTTATAAAAGTAAGATTGAAAAAGAAGATAAAATAAAAATAGCCAGAAATGCCGCAATGAGAAATGAAGTAACAGAGTTGGCTATGGATTGGGAACATTTCCGGAAGATTAATCATTCTTTTTCAAATGTTATTAAGGGTGAAATGCCAGTAACAAATCAAAAATCCAGTGGTCGGTGCTGGGGCTTTGCTGGGCTGAATCTCTTTCGTATTTATTTGGGGCGAAAGCATAAACTTAAAGATTTTCAATTCTCCCAGAGTTATTTTATGTTTTGGGACAAGCTAGAAAAAGCTAATTATTTTCTGGAATCCATATTAAAAACAGTTGATCATAAATGGAATACCCGTTTAGTTATGCACCTACTTGCTGATCCAATCCAGGATGGTGGACAATGGAACATGTGGGTCAATCTTATAAATAAATACGGTTTAGTACCACAATCAGAAATGCCAGAATCTTTTCAATCCAGCAAATCCAGACGAATGAACCGCATGATCACCAGAAAACTTCGGGAAAACGCGAAACAACTTCGTGATCTAAAACAACAAGGTGCAGACAATGTTGAACTTCAGTTGATGAAAGTTGAGATGCTGGAAGTCATATTTCGCCTACTGGTGATTCATATTGGGACACCGCCAGCAGCATTTAACTGGCAGGTCCGTGATAAGGATAATAATTTTCATCGTTTTGAAAATCTTTCTCCGACTTCCTTTTACAAAAGTCATGTAGAATTAGACCTGAATGATTATGTGTGCCTAATTAATTGTCCGATGTCTGACAAGCAGTATAATAAAGTTTACACAGTTGAATTTTTGGGCAATGTGATAGAAGCACTACCAATCCGTTATTTGAATGTTGAAAGTGACATAATGAAAAAGGCCGCTGTCAAAGCAATAAAAAATGATGATCCGGTTTGGTTTGGTTGTGATGTAAGCAAACATTTTCACCGAGATTTGGGTGTTATGGATATGGATCTTTTTGATTTTAATTTATTTTATGGAACAGAATTTGGACTGGATAAGGCCTCTCGTTTAGAATATGGGGACAGCCAGATGACCCATGCAATGTTAATTACTGGTGTTGATCTGGATTCCAATGAGAATCCGACAAAATGGCGGGTAGAAAACAGCTGGGGAGATAAGGTTGGGGATAAAGGATATCATATTATGACTGATAATTGGTTTGATGAATACAATTACGAAGTGGTGGTTCATAAATCCTGTCTTGATGATGAATTAACTGAATTGTATCAAACTGCAGAAGCCATTCCACTGAAACCATGGGATCCAATGGGAGCACTGGCTCGCTAAATGTTTGTTATGCCGGTGTTTTCATAAACAATATCAAAACGATATGTTGATTTGGTTTCTTCATTTTGGTCGTCTTCATCAGGTTTGTTATCTTCACATGTATAAGTAAATCAGATCTCCTGCCACAGAAATAATCTGGGCAGACCACAATAAGGTTAAATTTCGTTTGTGAAGGTTCATAGTCACAATTAATTAAGTCTAAAAATTAACCCCAAAAAGTTTTTCACAATTGCATTATCCATTTAAATTCTTACTTGCATTAAAGCCACAACAATATTTATTGGGGAGAATAAATATGACCTATATTATATGTGAACCTTGTGTTGGAACCTGTGACACAGCTTGTGTTGAAGTTTGCCCAGTTGATTGTATACATGGACCTGAAGATAAAACCGGTGCCGGAGCAGAAGCTAAAGAAGACGGTTTTGATCCGGAAGGTAAACAACTATATATCGATCCAGAAGAATGTATCGATTGCGGTGCATGTGAACCTGAGTGCCCTGTTGAAGCTATTTTTGAAGAGAGTGAAGTTCCAGATGAATGGAATAGCTTTATTAAAATTAATTATGAATGGTTTGGCCAGGAATACACTGGCTGATTTTATATTATAATTCCACCAGAATAAAACGGTTGCAATTTTGCAGCCGTTTCATTTCCTGATAACTTAGTGAAAAAAGAAAACGTAATTAAACTTTTAAGCTCGGTGAATTATCCTGGGTTTAATCGTGATATTGTTTCGTTTGGAATGCTCAAAGAAGTCATCATTGATGGTCAAACAGTAACCATAGAATTACATATCACTTCCCAGAATACTGAAAAGAAAAACGCGGTTAAAGAAGCTGTAAAGGAAAAGTTAGCAAAAGCCTTTAAAACAGTAGTTGTCCATATTGCTGAGGATTTTTCGAAGCAGAGAGGGCCTGTTTCTCCACAGCAATCTCCACCAGTGCGCGTCATGGAAAATGTAAAGCATGTTGTAGCTGTAGCCAGTGGCAAAGGAGGCGTTGGTAAATCTACCATCGCGGTAAACTTGGCCTGTTCCTTTAAAAATCAGGGTAAAAAAGTAGGCTTGCTGGATCTTGATATTTATGGACCTTCACTGCCGATCATACTGGGATTTAATGAACAGCCTAAGATGACTGCAGATAAAAAACTCGTGCCTCTGCAACGTCATGGGATGGAGGTGATGAGTTTTGGTTTCATTAGCGGTAATGATACGCCAACTATCTGGCGAGGACCTCTTGTGTCCCGTATGACTGAGCAGTTTTTTCAGGATGTTCAGTGGGGTGATTTGGACGTAATGATTCTTGACCTTCCACCGGGTACAGGTGATGTGCAGCTAACACTAACCCAAAAACTCAAAATATCTGGGGCTGTCATTGTTACTACCCCGCAGGATATCGCATTGGCAGATGTTCGTAAGGGCGCAGATATGTTTAAGAAAGTGAATACACCTATTTTGGGAGTCATAGAAAATATGTCTGGATATATCCTAGATGGGCAATTATCTGATTATTCATCATCATCCATGAATATTAATGGGCAGGAAATTTCAGTCAATGATGATGGGTCATTCAATCTAAAGCTTGATCTTTTTAAAAAAGGTGGAGGTGAGAAAGAGAGTAAAAGACTTGGTGTCCCTCTGCTAGGGCAGATTCCTATTTCTCCAATTATTATGGCTACAACAGATGAAGGAATACCTATTGTTGAAAAAGAACCAGAATCTTCAATTTCAGATATTTATAGAAATATCGCGGAATTACTAACTAACTCCTTAAACTGATTTATGGTGGAGTCTCGAAGCTATTCATTATATTTTATCTAAATAATAAGTCAATTTAGAGATAAATTATGCCGGTTGTATTCAGAAAACTCTAGCGGTAATTTTGCCCGCTTTTTTCTGTTTATAATGACACAATCACTTCGGACTAAAGTTCTACAAGGTCATATTCCTTCTCACATCGCCATTATCATGGATGGCAATGGTCGTTGGGCTAACTCTAATAATCTACCCCGTCTTGCAGGTCATAAGGAAGGAATCAATTCTGTTCGTGAAATCACACGGGTTTGTGGTGAAATAGGCATAAAACATTTAACCCTTTATACTTTTTCTACGGAAAACTGGAACCGCCCTGATGCTGAGGTGGGTGCCCTTATGAAACTGTTATTAAAAACTATCAATATTGAAGTAAAAGAGCTCCATAAAAACAATGTTCGTTTTACTACCATTGGCAATTTGGATCAGTTGCCTGAATCAACTCGTTCGAGTATTAAAAATGGAATAGATCTAACCAAAGATAATTCCGGTTTAAATCTCTGTCTTGCGTTGAGTTATGGAAGCAGGCAGGAAATAGTAGATGCCGCATATTCCATCACCAAAAAGGCTACAGAAGGAACGATAGATTTAAATGATATTGATGAAACTATTTTCAGCCGGGAATTATCCACGTTTTCAATGCCTGATCCGGATTTATTGATCCGAACCAGCGGTGAAAATAGATTAAGTAATTTTCTGCTCTGGCAGATTGCCTATTCAGAAATTTATTTGATTGAAACTTTTTGGCCGGACTTTCGTGAAAAAGAACTCATGAAAGCAATTTTAGATTATCAATCCCGTGAAAGACGCTTTGGAAAAATAAGTGAACAGGTCTCTAATTGAAGTTTCATAAACGTATTATATTAGTGTTGTTTTTTTGGGGACTTACTACTGCCCAGCAAAATCAGGAAATTAAATTATTAAATGTAAGAGTTGATGGTAATATTTTGACGTCCAAGAATACAATCCTTTTCACATCTGGTTTACGTAAGGGTCTGATAATTACAGCCACAGAATTCCAAAGAGCAATCAAGCGGCTATGGAACCTAGGATTATTTCAGGATATTCAACTTAGGTATGATGATGAATCTCCAGAAGGACTTAGCATCACGATTATCGTAGAAGAAAACCCGATACTGGGTGCACTTCGTTTTGATGGAAATAAAAAGATCAAAGATAAAAAATTTGATGAGGAACTAGAATTGACACATGGACAGCGCATACGGCCTAATACACTCCATGAAATATCCGAAAAAATAAAACAGCTTTATGCAGAGAAAGGCTATCACCAAGCTGACGTCTCAGCACGATTAATTAACCCTGAAAAACTATCCACACTTTATGGTGGCAAAGCAAAAGATTTGGTGAAAGATGTAATCTTTACTATTGAGGAAAATAGTAAAGTAAAAATTGGTAATATTATTTTTGAAGGCAACAATGCTTTTTCAGATTTTCGTCTGCGCTTCAAAATGAAAGAAACAAAACGGCAGAGATGGTACCTGTTTTGGAGAAGTACCTTTGATAAAAAAAAATATAATGAGGATCTGGATCTGATACAGGCCTTCTACAAAAATAAGGGGTATCGGGATTTCAAGATTCTTAGTGATACTGTACAATTCAATCCTGAACGACACCGTATGGACCTTGTTGTCAATATTGCAGAAGGTCCCCGTTATAAATATCGAAATTTTACTTGGGAAGGATACACTCTTTTTGATAAAACGGTTTTGAATCGTGCACTTACCATACAGACGGGTGAAATTTACAGTGAAGAAGATTTTAACCTAGCTGTATTTGACCGCGTGCAGGGACTTTACATGGATAGAGGGTATATTTGGAGTCGAATTGAACCTAAGATTACACCTGTTGGCGAAGACTCACTGGATGTACATTTTTTAATTACTGAAAACCATAAAGTGTACGTGAATCACATTGTGATCCTTGGGAATACACGTACAAGAGAGAATGTTATTCGTCGCCAATTAAGAATTTTTCCAGGTGATGTATTCAATCGTGATCGCCTGATTCGTAGTCAGCGTGAAGTATGGCTACTAAATTTTTTCTCCAATGTGGTCCCGGACGTTGTCCCCGTAGATGAAGATCATGTTGATATCGAAATTACAGTGGAAGAAAAACCCGCAGGTCAAGCCAACGCAAATATGGGTTTTACCCAGCAGTATGGTGTTATGGGTGGTGGCGGTTTGGCATTACCTAATTTTCGAGGCAAGGGTCAAAGCTTGAATGTGAGCTTTAATGTAGGCACGAATTACAGTGTATATGGTACCACCGCACCTTCTAAATATGAGTCGGCGAGTCTGAGTTTCACAGACCCTATGGTTAACGATACAAAAAATCTGCTAGGAGGGTCAATTTTTTATACATTCCGCGGTAGTTCGTCAATGTATTATTCACCACTGAATTTTACTCTCGCAGGTGGAGCTTTAACTTGGGGACGGATTTTCAAGTGGCCCGATGATTTTTTTCGTGGTACCTGGTCTTTTCAGATTGTCCGCAAGATGTATGAAGGCAGCGAAACTGATTTAGAACGCTATACAGCCGGAATGCAGCAAACAGATGGGGTAAATATTACTCAAACTATCCGTCGGGACAGCCGGGACCGACCGGAATTCACGACTCTTGGATCTGTGTTTTCGCTAAAATCAACATTTGCGGGTGGGTTTCTAGGAGGCAACGAAGATTTTCATAAACATATATTGAATCTGGAATATTATACACCTACATTCTGGAAATTTGTCTTAAGGACTTCTCTCAAATTGGGAATCGTTAAGCCGCTTCCATCCTATGATGACGAGCGGTCAATCATTCCTTTTGATGAACGATTCATAATGGGTGGAAATGGAATCCCTTATGGGAATCCCCTGCGTGGCTATGATGACAACAGAGTGGGACCACTAACAAGTTCAGGCAGTCCAATCGGTGGAGATGCTATGGTAAAGATCAATACTGAATTCAGGGTTCCTTTTTCGGAAAATCCCGTAGTTTACGGATTGGTTTTTGCGGAAATGGGTAATGTTTGGTCTTCACCATACTTGATGCAAAGATTTGATGTTCCCCGCCAAGGTCCACTGGATTTAAAACGCGCAGTTGGTGCCGGCATTCGTTTTTTTATGCCTATGATTGGAATGCTAGGATTTGATATTGGTTACGGTTTTGATCATGTGGAAGATGGCGAGAGAGTCGGTCAATGGAAGACTACAATTACGTTTGGACAACAATTTTAAAAACAAGGAGAAAAGAGTGAAAGCATCCTTCCAAAAAATATTTTTATTATTAACCTTTTTCAGTCTCGCAAGTACAGCCAATGCTCAGTTAAAAATAGGTTACATTCTATCTGAAAGAATACGAACTGAGTATAATGAGTTTAAAGAAGCAGAATCACAGCTACAATTGGAATACAGAAAAGTTCAGTTTGAATTTGACCAAATGGTATTGAAAATGGATAGCCTTAAACAGGAATATGAGGTAAAACGGCTTATGGCCTTGGATAAAGGTGCAAGTATAAGGCAGGAAATTGAACAAATGGAAAGACAAGCTCAAACCTATCAAGCAGAGAAAATTGGTCCACAGGGGGAACTCATGCGTAAGCAGGCGCAGTTGGAATATGATATACTAGGTAAAGTAAAAAAGGCAGTTGACAAAGTTGCTATAACCGGTGGTTATGATTATATCATTGATGCTTCAGTTGGATTGCTGTATTTCAAACCAAAGTTTGATCTTACAGATGATGTTTTGCATGAATTAGGGAACTTAGGTTCCGAAAAATAAATAGCCTTGAAATTTACCCTTAGGGAAATTGCTTCCCATGTAGGTGGAGATATATCTGGCAACCCTGATTTGGTAATAACAGGTATCTCAGAAATTCAAGATAGTATTCCCGGCACCATTTCTTTCCTTGGAAATATGCAGTATAAGAAATATGTATCTGATACAGCTGCATCGGCTATTTTCGTGAACGACCCATGCCATTTGTTTGGGAAAAATGGTATTATTGTAGAAAATCCGCAATTGGCAATTGCCAAAACATTGGAGATGTTTCATCCTGAGCCAAACGTGAAAAAGTCTGTTCGAAAGGGAGCATTTATTCATCCAGATTCTACAATAGGTGATAATGTAATGATTGAGCCTGGAGCGGTCATTGAAAAAGATGCAATTATAGGACAAGATTCATGGATAGGATCTAATGTCTATATAGGACCGGGTGCAATTATAGGCAAGCATTCCCGGTTATACCCCAATGTCACTGTTTACCACGATGTTGAAATTGGTGAACGGGTAATTATTCATAGTGGAACCGTCATTGGTTGTGATGGTTTTGGTTTTATTTCCAAAGAAAATATACATGAAAAAATTCCCCAAACTGGAAATGTCGTTATTGGCGATGATGTAGAAATAGGTTCTAATACAGCCATTGATAGAGCAACAATCGGATCCACTAAAATAGGGGATATTACCAAAATTGATAACTTGGTTCACATAGCCCATAATGTTACTATTGGCAAAGGCTGTCTTATTACTGCACAGGTTGGAATTGCAGGTAGTGTTACCATAGGCAATTATTGTTCGTTTGGCGGTCAAGCAGGGGTTGTTCCCCATGTAACAATTGGTGATAAATCAATATTTGCGGCAAAATCCGGTGTTACTAAATCCCTAGCAGGGGGGGAAATGTATGCCGGTTATCCTGCTAGAGAAATCCGTGATCACCATAAAAGGGAAGCTCTAATTGCTGAAATAAACCGCATTCGACAAAAACTGGATCAATTGTTAAATGCGCAAAAAGAAGATTAAATTTAGGATATGATACGTAAACAAAGAACCATTCGGAGATCCACTTCCTGCAAAGGTGTAGGTCTGCATACTGGAGTAGAAACATCAATCACATTTCACCCAGCTTCTGAAAACTTCGGCATTAGATTCATTCGGTCTGATATACCTGGTTGCCCGGAGATTAAAGCAGACATTAATCATGTTGTAGATATTTCTAGGGGAACCACCATTGAAGAAAATGACGTACGCATTCATACCGTAGAGCACGCACTAGGTGCAGTTAGTGGTTTACGATTGGATAATGTATTAATTGAACTTACTGGTAAAGAAACACCAGTGATGGATGGTAGTGCTAAAGATTTTGTAGATGTCCTTTTAAGAGCAGGTATCAAAGAACAAGATGAGGAAAGACACTTTTTGGAAATCACTCGTGCGGTGAATTATACCGATCCATACCGTGATATTGATATTCATGTTATTCCTTCAGATAGGTTTCGAATCACGTTTATGGTAGAATATCCATTGCCAGCACTTGGCACACAATATGAGGCAATATACAATATGGAGGAAGACTTTGCTGTGGAAGTGGCACCAGCACGAACCTTCTGCTTTCTCAGTGAAGTAGAAATGTTGAAAGAGTCCGGCTTGATTAAGGGAGGAAGTTTGGAAAATGCACTTGTAATCATAGATAAGGATATCGATAAAAATGAGATCAAGCGAATGAAGAATTTATTTGGGCTTGACCATAATAATTTAAATGGCAGCAATGGTATTTTAAACGGAAAGGTTCTGCGGTATAAAAATGAGCCAGTGCGGCATAAAACACTGGATCTTATTGGAGATCTTGCTTTACTTGGTGTACCTATTAAAGGTCATGTAACAGCTGCCCGTGCTGGCCATGCCAGTAATGTAGAATTTGTAAAAAAAATAAAACATGAATACCAGGAAGAATTAACTGAAATTTTGAAGACTGTCTGCGCATGAATGATTTTAAAAATAAAATAGATTTTGAACTTCATGAAATTCTCCAAATTCTTCCCCATCGTTATCCTTTTTTACTCATTGATAAAATTCTAGAATTAATACCTGGAGAATCGGTTACAGCCATAAAAAATATCACGATCAATGAGCCTTATTTCCAAGGCCACTTTCCAAGTCAGCCTGTAATGCCTGCGGTTTATTCATTGGAATGTATCGCTCAAGCTGGAGCATTTTTATTGCTGAATACTTTAGAAGAACCGCTAAAGAAAAATGCTTTTATTTCTGCAATCGATAAGGCACGATTTCGCCAACCTGTCCTACCAGGAGATCAATTAAGGATTGATGTGACTATTATGAAACGGAAGCTAAATATTTGTAGGTTCCAGGGGAATTGTTTTGTGAATAATACCCTAGTAGCAGGAGGACTCGTTTCAGCCAATATTGTTGATCGGGCTGGAGCCTGATATTTCCAACCTAATCCACCCTACTGCTCTTGTAGATACCAATGCAGAGTTGGGATCCAATGTTACTGTTGGACCCTATAGTGTAATTGAGTCAAATGTTATTATTGGCAATGATACTTATGTGGGCAATCATGTTACAATTTGTTCGGGAACCACAATTGGGGAGTCTTGCAGCGTATACCACAATTGTTCTATTGGGGAAATACCTCAGGATTTAAAATTTGACGGTGAAAAAACCATTACCAAGATAGGTGATAGAACCACCATTCGAGAATATGTAACTATTAACAGAGGTACAAAAGCCTTAGGGAGAACAGATATAGGTTCTCATTGTTTGTTAATGGCATATGTACACGTTGCACATGATTGTATCTTGGGCAACCATGTGATTTTAGCTAATATGACCACTATGGGTGGGCATGTTGTCATAGGTGACTGGGCATCTTTAGGAGGAGGTGTTTTAATAAATCAGTTTTGTAGGATCGGTGAACATGTTTTTGTTGGTGCGGGGTTCAAGGTAGCACAGGATGTTCCCCCCTTTATTCTAGCTGCCAATACACCACTATCTTTTGTAGGCATAAATCGTGTTGGTCTTACCCGCAGGGGGTTTTCCTCAAAAGATAAAAAAATCATAAAAGAAATTTATACCACCTATTTTCGTTCAGGATCAAATCGTAATCAGGCTCTTGAAAAAATCAAATCTGATTTCGAACGATCTAACTACCGAGATTCCATATTGGAATTTATCCGTTCTTCAAAGAGCGGGATTATATAATCCATAAAAATGAAAATTATTTTACTTTTATTATTCTTGGCTGGAATAATCACGGGTCAAAATGTTGATTTTCGATTTGATCCTAATTCAGAATTACAAGCTAAAAAGATTACATCCTATTCATCTTTCTGGCTTAGCAGAACTCCCCCTTTTAATCCAGATGGGGAAAAACGCCTATTAATTAGCGCTGGTTATTCAGCATTATTAAAACGATTTGGTGGTGAAACATGGATACTTCCAGATGCGGATTTAGCTTTAAAGATAACAAACAATCTAGCATTATCTGGAAAAATATATGGTTTTTCAACAGCTAAAGACCAGTTACAGGTTGTGGGTGCTGGTATCCAGTATTTTTTTGGGAATGCAGAAAAAAAAAGCTGGGTTTTTTCCGTTCAGCGAGCAGATATAAAAGGGCTCTATAGTTTTCAAATCAAATCATTTACATTTGATATCAGAAAATGGATTCAGTGGTCAATTTTATTATTCCGTGTTGGAGTAGGATCAAATTATTACAAGGAGTCTACATATAACACTACAGGGCTGATTCCCTCCGTAATGAAAGGCAAAACCAATTATATTGCTGTGGATTCTATGTTGGATATTTTAGGTGTCACAGGAGGACTTGGGCTCAAGTTTCATCCAGACCGAACCTTTTTATCTTTTTTTATTCAAAAGGATATTTGAGTTGCCTAAACAAATTTCAATTCTTGGATCGACAGGTTCAATAGGTGTAAATGCACTAAAAGTAGCAGATCATTTAGTAGATGAGCTAGAAGTCGTTTATTTATCTGCCTACTCCAACAGTATATTGCTTATTGAGCAGGCAAAAAAATTTAATCCGCGAGCGGTAGCTATTGTTGATCCAAATGCTTATCAAAAAGTGAAAAAGACATTAGGGACCAAAAATATTGAAATTTTAGAAGGGAGAGAGGGGGTTCTTGAGCTGGCTTCGCGAAGTGATGTTGATATTATGCTCAATGGACTGGTGGGCGCAGCAGGAATGGAACCAACCCTTAATGCTGTCTCTGCGGGAGTGGATGTGGCTCTATCTAATAAAGAAAGTCTGGTAATGGCAGGTGAGATCATTCAAAGTGCCATGAAAAGAAGTGGGGCAAAATTATTCCCAGTTGATAGCGAACATTCCGCTATTTGGCAATGTATTAAAGGTGAGAATATAAACGATATCCGCAGTCTAATACTTACAGGTAGTGGTGGCCCCTTTCGCAATAGGCCGCTAGATACGTTTCATGATATTTCTGTAGAAGAGGCTTTAAATCATCCTAATTGGGATATGGGGAAAAAGATTACGATCGATAGTGCCACTATGATGAACAAGGGTTTAGAAGTTATTGAAGCGTTTTGGCTCTTTGATTTTCGCTATGATAAAATCAAGATAGTTATACATCCTCAATCAATTATTCATTCAATGATCGAACTCAAAGATGGCGCGGTTAAAGCTCAACTAGGCGTCCCAGATATGAAATTGCCCATACAGTATGCACTTACATATCAAAGACATTTATCTGCACCTTGGGAACAAATGGATTTTTTTACCTGTGGTGATTTAACATTCCAAGAACCGGATTTTGAGAGGTTTCCATGTATATCCTTGGCTTTTGAGTCCTTAAAAAATATGGGAACAGCCCCTGCTGCATTAAACCTGTCGAATGATTATACAGTTCAACGCTTTTTAGATAAGGAAATAAAATTCACTGATATTCCAAGGATAAATGAAATGGTGATGAATTCACATAATTGGATAGAACACCCCACTTTAGAAGACTTAAAAGAATTGGATAGGTGGGTTTATAAAACTGTAATTAACTTCCATTGATTTGGAACAACGATAGTTTCTAATTGTTAATTAATAACTTAAATTGCATTATATGACATTTCTCTGGGCAACAATATTTGTACTTGGTGTTTTGATTTTTGTTCACGAACTGGGACATTTTATCGCTGCTCGATCTGTAGGGATTCGTGTTGATAGATTTTCCATCGGCTTTCCTCCAAGATTTATTTCCATAACATCTATCTCTGATGGATGGAATTTCCGGGTTTATTTTTATAAAAATGAGGGTGGGAAGCTGATCTGGGGTCCAGTTTATGAAAGACAAATTCAACGTATGGGTCGGGCAGAATCTGGAACAGAATATGTTTTAGCGCTAATTCCTCTAGGTGGATATGTAAAAATGGCTGGTATGATCGATGAAAGTATGGATACCCATGTTACTGATGCTCCGTATGAATTTATGTCCAAACCCACTTGGGCAAAAATCTGGGTTCTTTGTGCCGGTGTTATTATGAATTTAATTACCGCATTCATTATTTTTTCTGGAATTGCCTATGTACAGGGTAAAGCAGATATTTTGGATGAGCCCATTGTATCCGAAGTCCGGAATGATATGCCTGCCAAAGAGGCAGGGATATTATCCGGGGATAGAATCACCGCAATTGATGGGTCTACGATCAACACATGGAAAGAATTGACCAATGTAATCCATAAAATTCCCAATACACCCATATCATTAACCATTGAAAGAGGTGAAAATAAATTTAATATATCCCTTATAACTACTTCCATGATCGTTCCAAATTCCGACAAAATGATGGATACACTGGGGGCGATTGGTATTGTTCCTCAGATAATTTACTCAGATATCTTTTGGGATGAAGCTCTTAGTGCAGGTGTTGTTGCAACATTTAACAGCGTTGGTATGATCATAATGAGTCTGCAGATGCTAACTACGGGTGCAGCATCTGTTTCGGATCTTGGTGGACCCATCATGATTGCCCAGCTTGCTGGACAAACAGCAAATGAGGGTTGGATACCGCTTTTGTCATTCATGGCGCTGATTAGTGTGAATTTGGCTTTCTTGAATATATTGCCTATTCCGGGTTTAGATGGTGGACATATATTTATTATATTGATAGAAAGCATTATCCGGAGACCTCTTACTCTAAAGGCAAGAATGGTAATTCAACAGATCGGCATGACCTTTCTGCTTATTTTAATGGTTACAGTTGTATTTAATGATATAACACGGCTTTTTAATTAACATGGTCCACCAACTCTAGTATAAGGGCCCCAAATTTTAATTTTATCCAGATTTTAACAGGTATTTGTGCTGGTTTCTCATCAGAAAACCAGATTGATATTTCACCTTTATTCTTGAATTTTTTTTTATCGGTACGTATGGGTGTTACCCGATTACAGACATAATTTCCATGTGGAACCGTAACTTTCTGTTTAGAGGATATTAGAAATTTTAATTGAGTTATTTTCCCCCCAGCCACCATGTTAAGTTTACTGTCATGTAGATCTGGAATTGATTCTTTGCGCAGAGAATAAAATAAAGAGTAAGGTGATTGACTCCCCCGAGGAATCGAAAAAGTATCACCATCAACAACAATTAATTCATCATTGTGATAAAATAAGGACATGGAATTTTTTTTATAATTCCCTTCCTGAATTTTTTTTTCTACCTTGATAGTTTCAAGCGATTTCGTATCCAGCCAGATATCGATTTTATCATTGATGGAGAATAGCTTATCTGAAAACCCAGTGGTCCAAGCCTTAAAGCGTACATGATAGGCGGGCAAATTTTGGATTGTATCTAATTTAATGACAGTTAATTCTCCCAGACCGGCAGGGACCCCTGAGAAAAATGCTTTATAAGTGAGCGTTTCATGAAGCCTGAAAGGCATGGATTGTGCAACGATAAAACTAAAACTGAATAAAAATATTAAAATTCTCATGATCTTATTGTCTTTAATTCACCATGTTTATAAATATAGATTACAGATCCACGTCCTGAGATAATTCCATCATCGATCAATAAATCTACTTCATTATTAAATTCCGAAAAAATATGATTAGGGTTAGTCATAGGTGAAGCCCCTGTACGATTTACACTAGTTGTCGTTATAGGTCCGCCAAATTTTTGAGATAGTTTCTTACAAAATGGATGATCTGGAATTCGTATTCCTAGAGTGTTTTGATGTCCTGTAATTAATGAATGAACTGTATCTTTGAAAACCGGTACAATTACCGTTGATGCGCCACCAAGTTTTTTTGAGACCATTATTTTTTCATCGTCAGTTAATTTCATCCAACCTAAAGCAGTATTCATGTCCGGTGCTAGGACACTTATGGGCGTAGTCCGCCCCTTAATTTGATTTATTTTTTTAATGGCTTCGTCATTTTCGGCATCGCACCCAAATCCATACAGTGTATCAGTGGGGTATACAACTACACCACCCTGTGATAATAGATCACAGGTGGCCTTAATAATTCCTAGACCGCCCAATCTGACTCTTTTCATTTTAAGTTTTATTGATTATGGGGTGAAGTTTTCCAGCGACGGTGGAACCAGAAATACTGTATAGGATATTTATAAATATAAGAGGCAAATATAGATGTGTATGCTTGGGTGATTTCTTTTATACTATTGTTTTGGGGATTAACAGATAAAAATTCAATCTGATATTTTTGTAATCCAGTTTGAATGCAGGTACCAACAACCATAGGTGCATTTGTTTCTTTATGAAATATAGCTGCCCCTTTTGGAGTTGAAGCTTTTTTACCCAAAAAATCAACAAAAACACCATTTTTTCTGGCGTCCTGATCGCTGATGAGAACTAATATCTCCATGTTCTCTAGGATTTTATACATCCGTTTTAGTGGCTCTTTACGAAAAATATGTTTGGCACCACTTAATTCTCTTTGTTTTTTAAAAAATTTATTTGCTCCTTTATTCTTCTGGCGGTATGCGACTCCTGTAATAGGATAGTTGTTTCTTGCTAACCAAACACCCATCATTTCCCAAGGGCCAAAATGGGCTGAAAGAAAAATAACGCCTCTCATTTTTTTGATCGCATTATCCAACACGTCCTTGCCAATGATATCATAGTGGATATTTTCCCAGGAATTGGGGAAAGCGATAAACTGGATAAAATTATGTGTAAAAAACTGAATACAGGATGATAATATAGATTCGACCCATAATTTGGACTTATCTGGGAATACATTCTGAATATTATTTCGAGCCATATTCTTCCGTATTGATAAATTATGATAAATAAATCCAGCAATTTTTTGAGACAAAATTTTCCTATGTTTTGGTGATATTCCTGACAGATATTTTTTTATAGCTCGGAGCAGTAAGTACATAATGAAGTCAGATTGTTTCATACTATGATATAAAATTACAGTATTGATTATTATTTATGATTCAAGGAATTTGTTTCACCATTAATTATAAAAGTGTGAAATTCAACATCCATGAAAAACATTATACTTTTTCTATTTACGGTATATTCAGTTATTTATTCTGATGTTGTTTATCGAATCCCTATCCAAGGAACCATAGATCTCGGTCTACCTCCATATATTTCCCGGGAACTTGCTGAAGCAGAAAAAAACAATGCCCTAGCGGTCATCTTTGATATTGACACTTTTGGTGGTCGTGTGGATGCTGCCACTCAGATCAAGGATGCCATTCTAGATTCTGATTTGTTAACGGTTGCATTTATAAACCGCAGGGCTATATCCGCAGGAGCACTGATATCTTTATCCTGCGAAAAAATATATATGACTGGAGGTGCTTCCGTTGGAGCGGCAACTGCCGTTGATATGTCTGGGAAAAAAGGTAGTGAAAAAGTGATCAGCTTTATGAGAGAAGAAATGGCATCTACTGCTGAAAAAAGAAGTAGAAATACAGCGATTGCCCGGGGGATGGTGGATGAAGAATTGACATTTACCCATATTGTACTATCTGGAGATTCTATAGTTGTAGATGATCTCGAAGGACGAAAAGAAGGTAAACTTATTTCCATGACTACACAACAGGCCTTGAAATATGGGATTGCCGATGGCACAGCAGAAAATATGGATGCCCTTTTAGATTCTCTTGGCCTTTCAGCTGTTAGTGTAACAGAATCAACAGAAAACTGGTCTGAAGCTGTTGTACGGTTTTTAACTAATCCTGTTGTGGCTTCATTGTTGACAACATTTGGATTCTTGGGGATTTTATTTGAGCTTCAAAGCCCAGGATGGGGAATTCCAGGTTTTGTTGGTCTTACATGTTTGATCCTTTCTTTGGGGGCTTCATATATAGCAAAATTGGCCACTATGTCTGACTTTTTATTTATTTTTGCTGGAATAGGATTTCTGTTACTAGAAGCATTGGTGATTCCTGGATTTGGTATCGCAGGTATTGGCGGAATTTTACTTATGGTATATGGTCTTTATATGCTTCTACTCCCGGATGTCCCTGTTGGGGATGAGATCTTATCACAGGCCACGGATGGTTTATTAATTGGAATTATTGGTGGAGTAATTGGGCTTTATCTGCTTGTTAAAATGATGATCAGAACCCAATTCTGGCAGCAATTAACTTCCCCAGGTATTCAGAAAAAAGAAGATGGTTATACTACCACGTTTGGATGGGAAACCTTGATAGGCCAGATCGGTACCGCTGAATCCGATTTACATCCATCTGGGTGGGTTATAATAGAGGACCAAAGAGTGTTCGTTGTAAGTGAAGGTGAATTCCTTGATAAAGGGACAGAAGTAAAGTTTTTGTCCGTTGATGGGAATCGTGTAGTTGTAAGAAAATTAAATGAAAATACAAAAGAAGGAGTTTAAATCATGCCTATTGTAAGTATGGTAATGTTATTCGTTATTGCTATTGTTGTCCTATTACTATTGTACTTTGTACCAGTAGGATTGTGGATTCAGGGCATTGTGTCTTTGGGAATTGGTCGAATTGGAATAGTAGATCTGATTCGAATGCGGTTGCGAAAAATTTCTCCAAGATTGGTGACAGATGGTGTAATTAATTTACACAAAGCGGGCCTGAACCAGATCACCACAGATATGCTGGAAACTCATTACTTAGCTGGTGGTCAGGTAGAAAATATTGTAAAGGCCCTTATTGCAGCTGATAAGGCAAGTATACCATTACCTTTTGAAACAGCTACTGCAATTGATCTTGCTGGTCGTGATGTTAAAGAAGCAGTGCAAACCAGTGTATATCCCAAAGTGATTAATGCGCCTATCGATGGTTATCTAGCTGCTGTTGCCAAGGATGGCATTGAGCTTAAAGCACGAGCTCGGGTTACAGTGCGCACAAATCTAGCAGGATTGGTTGGCGGGGCTACAGATGACACTATTATTGCCCGTGTGGGAGAGGGGATTGTCAGTGCAATTGGATCAGCAGGGACCTATTCACAAGTTCTAGAAAATCCAGATAATATTTCCCGCGCTGTATTGGACAAGGGACTAGATGCAGGAACAGCATTTGAAATATTATCCATCGATATTGCTGATCTGGATGTGGGAAAAAATATTGGTGCCGCCCTGCAGACTGATCAGGCAGAGGCTGATCTACAGGTTGCTCAGGCAAGAGCGGAAACCCGTCGTGCCATGGCAGTGGCCCAAGAGCAGGAGATGAAAGCTAAAGTAGAGGAGATGAAAGCTAAAGTTGTAGAAGCAGAGGCGGAGGTTCCACTAGCGATGTCTTTTGCCTTCCGGGAAGGGAATATGGGTATTTTTGATTACTACAATATGCAAAATATAAAATCCGATACTGGTATGAGAGATTCCATTGCAGGCTCTGATAAATCTGAAACGGACCATAAAGTTGAGGATCAAGAATAATTATGATAGGACTATAGAAACAGAGGATATAGTATTCACTGCCTACAAAAAAACACGGATATATATTGAGAGCATAATGCAATTGATAAATAGAATCAATTCTCAAACTAAAGAAGACGTGTATTATTTTGTGACCGGTGCATTGATTCCAGTTTGGATAGCCCAATATAAAAATCTATTATCTGGCACACTTGGATTAAATGAGCTTATGACCAATGCTGGTCTTTACCTGGTATGGGGAAATAGTTTATAAGATGGAATGGCTTTTTCTACTTTTGTTTTACGGTTTATCTGTTTATTTGAAAAAGAAACAGCAGAAAGCAGCACACAAGGAAATTGAGGACGACCCTGAATGGGATCCTGATAAAAAAGAAGAAAATGTTAAGCCTGTAGATTTATTAGAGAAATTTCTTGTATCCCAAGGGGTTATCGAACAGGAAAACGCTTCCAAAAGAAAATCTTTTCTTCTTGAACAGGAACCAGGTTCAGAAAACTTTGAAATTGAAGAAAGAATGGAAATTGATTTTGAGCCAGTTTCTGATGAACAAATAACTCCTTTACCAGAAAATTCGGAATTTATTAATCGGAGTGAAATTGAAAGACGTGTTAAAGATCGCCGTTCCATTGATCAGGATCATAAAACTGTCAAACCCTTCAGACATGATTATGTAAAATCAATTCAAATGTTTAATTCACCTAATTCCTTGAAACAAGGAATCATAATAAAGGAGGTTCTCGGTAAACCGCTAGCTCTGAGAAAGAATCGCTAGTTTATAATAATTTATCATAGACAATCTTGGCTTCCTGCTTTACCAAAGATTCCGTGCTATTATTCTGGATCACAAAATCAGCCAAATGAATCTTGTCTTCATCAGGCCATTGTAAATCAACCCTCTGTAAAAATTCTTCTCTTGTGAGCCCGCCGCGCTGCATTACTCTTTCTGTCCTCAATCCCATCCGGGAGGTTACAACAATGACATAATCCATATGAGCATCAGCCCCAGATTCATAGATCAGAGCTGCGTCCAATACAAAGAGATTGTGTTTTCCTTTTTTATTGATTTTATCAAACTGAGCATCTATTTCACGAAATATATAAGGATGAATTGTTGTATTGATCCTAAGTTGATGATATTCATCTTGGAATGCAATCCGTGATAACTTTTTCTTATCGATTTTATTATCAACGCCTAGAACATCGGTACCAAATTCAGCAATAATCTCACTTTGAGCAGTCTCATTTTCTTTCAGAATTTTTTTTGCTTCTTTATCTGCATCAAAAATGTAAGCTCCCCACTCCGCAAAAAAAGTACTAACTACACTTTTTCCGCAACCAATTCCTCCTGTTAGTCCAACTTTAAGCATATTATTATAATACTTTTAAGATACGATTTGTTATTTCTTCAATTTCACCTAGACCATCCACATCCTTTAGAAGGCCTTTTGACCGATAAAAGTCTAATATAGGTGACGTCTGCTCCCAATAGATATTTTGCCGATTTCGAATTATTTCAGGTGTATCATCGCTACGTCCGTAATCGTATCCCCGCTTGACCAGCCTGTTCACTAATTCATCTTGATTTGCAGTAAGGCTAATTGCAGCATCTAGAGTGTGATCAAGATTAACCATAATTTTATCAAATCCTTCGGCCTGATGAATTGTTCGCGGGAAACCATCTAGTAAATATCCTTTTGCACAGTTCGGTTTTGTAATGCATTCCTTAACTATACTGAGTAGCACATCATCTGGTACCAACTTCCCTGCATTCATATATATTTTGGATTCTATACCGATTTTGGACTGTGCTTCTATCTCTGAACGCAGGATATCACCTGTAGATAAATGTACAATATCAAAATATGCTTTGATTTGTTTCGCTTGGGTTCCTTTACCAACCCCAGGAGGTCCCATGATCAACAATTTCATGGTAATTTCTTCCTTTTAAATCAATATTCCTGCAATAGTAGCTGTTAACCAGGATGCGAGCGCACCTGCTATCATGGCTTTTAAGGCCAATTTCGAGAGATCTTTTCTTCTTTCTGGAGCTATGCCCCCGATTCCACCTAACTGGATTCCTATAGATCCAAAATTAGCAAACCCACAAAGTGCGTAGCTAGCAATGATTGCTGTACGTTCAGATATTTCATTATTATTAATTATTTCCCCCAGATTTGAATAAGCAATTAATTCAGTTAATACAATTTTTTCTCCCATAAGCCTACCCATTATTTTAGCATCATCCCAAGGAACTCCCATTGACCAAGCTATTGGCTGAAATATCACTGATAATAATTCCTCAACAGTTGTACCAAAAAAATATTCTAGTGAAAAATTTACCATAGCAATGAATGATATAAATGCGACCAACATGGCTCCAACATTTGCAGCTAGCTTTAATCCATCGGTGGCTCCTCTACCAATAGCATCCATAGCATTAGCATCTTGTTTTTTTACACTAATTTTTAAATCCCCGATTGTATCTGATTTTTCAGTTTCAGGATAGATTATTTTTGCCATAACCAATGCAGCGGGTGCAGACATAATACTTGCAGCCAGCATATGTCCTGCAATCCCTGGGATTGCATTAAGCCATAGAACATATAAAGCTAAAACAGAACCGGCAACAGTAGCAAATCCACCGGCCATTACTGCTGTTAATTCCGAATTGGTCATGCTATTAATAAACGGGCGGATTAAAATAGGAGCTTCTGTTTGACCTACAAAAATATTAGCTGAGACACTTAATGTCTCGGCACCGCTTGTTTTCATGGTTTTTTCCATTAACCGTGCTACCCACTTTACAATAAATTGTATAATACCAAAGTGATAAGTAACTGCAATCAAGCTGGAAAAAAAGATGATCACGGGTAATGCCCGAAATGCAAAATTTATCATGGCTTCATGATAACCCACACCAGGAACAAATGATTTAAATAAAAAATTGCTTCCTTCATCAGAAAAACTGATCAATTTTTTAAACAAATTATCAACAAAAGAAAACTGCGATTTGACCAGTGGGATTTTCAGGATAATAAAGCCGAATAAAACCTGTAAACCTATGCCCCAGATAATGATCCGATATTTAATTGCTTTTCGGTTATTGGATAGGATATAAGCAATCCCCAATAAAACTACAATTCCGATAAGACCTGTAAATCTTACCATCAGTTCATTTCGGGCGCATGGAAGCAATTTCTACAACGGGCCTCATATTTATCAAGTTCACCAATAACAATCTGTCCTGAATCGGATGATATACGTTGGGTATACGATGCTGGGTTCCCGCACCTGACACAGATAGCTCGTAACTTATCCAAATAATCTGCTTCACACATGATTGCTGGCATTGGGCCAAAGGGTACACCCCGGTAATCTGTATCCAGTCCGGCAACCACCACCCGCTTTCCATTACCGGCCAAGTCCTTACAAATATCAACAAGAGAATCATCAAAGAATTGAGCTTCATCAATTCCTATAACATCTGTTTCTTTTGCCAAACTTGGTATTTGGGAAATTGTATCAACAAGATGCGAATCCATTTTCAACTGGTTGTGACTTACGATCTGATTTTCACTATAACGAGAATCAATCATTGGTTTAAATATTATTATGTTCATCTTGGCGATCTCAGCACGGCGTAGCCTGCGCATGAGTTCTTCGGTTTTACCACTAAACATACTACCACAGATAACTTCAATCCAACCGGCATCTACAGGTGTGAGTGTCATTTTATGCTATGATTGAATTTATTTTTGTTCTTAAAAGATCAACAGCCGCTTCATTTTGCCCACCTCCCGGAACAATAATATCCGCAAAATTTTTGGATGGTTCTACAAATTGTTCATGCATGGGACGAACTGTTTTTAAGTACTGGCTTACAACGGATTCAATGGTTCGACCTCGTTCTTTAATATCACGGTTCAATCTTCTAATGTATCGAATGTCTGCAGGTGTGTCCACAAATACTTTCAAAGAAAATAAATTTCTTAGTTGAGTATAATGCAAAACAAGAATGCCTTCAACCACAATAACATGATGAGGTGTTATAGTACGGGACTTTTTCCTTCGAATATGAACAGAGAAATCATAGCTGGGAACCTGAACAGAATTACCAGATAACAGAGATGTTAAATGGTTTTCAAATAAGCCAACATCAATAGCATCTGGATGATCATAATTTTGGGACGCACGTTCTTCATGCGGTATATGGGACAAATCTTTGTAATAAGAATCCTGTTCCATTACTTCCACTTCTGTCGCACCATAATCAGCGATGATTTTTTTTGCAATGGCTGTTTTTCCGGAACCAGTACCTCCTGCAATGCCAATGAGAACTGGATTCATAATAATTTTGATTTGTCAAACGCGTCCGGCAAGAGGCTCTTTGATGATATAGTTTTTACACATTCCTGCTCATTGCAAATATGGATTGGAATGTCACTGCACAGTTCCCAGATCACTTGACGGCAAGAACCGCAGGGCATACCGCTGTTATAGGTAGCAATAGCCATAGACTTGAATGATGTGTGTCCGTCAGCCACAGCACTATAAAGGGCAACCCGTTCTGCACAGCATGTGAGACTAAAACTGGACGATTCTACATTACAGCCACCAATAATTTTCCCGGATTCTGTTTCCACGGCAGCACCTACGCTGTAATTTGAAAATGGTGCAAGGGATCTGGACCGCATGGCAATAGCTTTTTTTATAACCGCTTCTTTCATCGTATTTTTAAGTGCAAATTCTGGAAACGTCTTAACAATCCTACTCCGGAAATAAATCCACCAACATGTGCAAACCAGGCCACTCCGCCAGTTGTATCCATTCCCAATGTACCAAGCCCTCCAGTCAATTGCATTAAAAACCATAGTCCCAGCACAATTTGGGCTGGAACAGCAATTGTTGTTATAAAGATCAATATGACTAGAACATGGACCCGTGCTTTAGGAAACTGAATCATATAAGCACCTAGGATACCAGCAATGGCTCCGCTGGCACCCACCATCGGGACCTGAGACGATGTTGATATAAGGAATTGACCAAGGGCTGCTCCAATCCCGCAAACCATATAAAAAAGAAAATATTTCAGATGGCCCAGTACACTTTCCACATTATCGCCAAAAAGCCATAGAAACCACATATTACCTATAATGTGTGCTAAGCCTCCATGTATGAACATCGATGTGATTATGGTAATTATACTGAATTTTGCGGGTACAAAACCGAAAGTATAAACAATAGCAGTACCCAAATCAGGGTCAGATATAGAAAGAAGTATTTGTCCTATGAAAACAAGAATATTGATGCCTAGGATTCCATAGGTCACATAGGGGACCAAAACCCGTGGATTGTCATCTTTGTAAGGGAAGAACATTAATAAATAGAAAAAAAGGCCGTTTTGGATGCACTGTTACCCAAACGGTCACTTATTTTAAAATCGATCTGGTGTGGTCCATCTTTTAGGGGTTGTTCTAAAATATAGGATATTTCCTTTTTTACAGGCTGATAGGCAAAATAGAGCGGCCGACCGTTTAAGGTAAGTTCGAAGGATTCTTCCTCTGGTTCAATCCCTGAGATTTTATCATCCACAATAATACGTATATCCTTAATATCGCCGGTCTTGTAGCCAGCACCATTTCCAGGATGCATGCTTACAATTATTGGCGGTTCCAGGTCCTGAATCACTGTAACAGCATCAAACTGGATCAATGAAGCTGTTAGAATCTGTTTTCTGCGGTTGTTTTCTGTGTGAATGTAGGTCCACTGCTCTTCCTTGGCATCGTAATAATAAATACCGAGGTTGGAATGCTCCACTAGGTCAAAATCATAGCGGATTCCAACTTTGAATTCATCTCTCAAGGGTATGTTGAAGGGCTGTATTTGGTAAACAGAAGATAGATGGAATCCTTCTTTTACAGGTGCATGCTCTTTTACCTTCTCGATCCATATAACGTTGGTTTGGTATAATGTCTGGGGCAGAATTTGAACAGAGCAGTTTCTATCCTGAGATAAAGCAACAGTTTCCTGGCCGGGCTCAGCCACAACAGACCGAAAATGAAACCGTGTCTCCCGTGATAATCCCTCATGGGATAATTCCACATCAATGTATTTGATTCCTGTTACAAGCCGATGGGGCAGCATTTCGGAAAGAAAAACATTTGGCTGAATCTGGTTCAGAGAGAAAGACTGGAATGTATTGTTGTCTGCAAGCTTGACGGAAACATTTGCAGGCACATATTGATCGAGCTGAACCTGAAAGAATATACCCCGCTCTGTTTCTGAAACCTCCAGGTCTGGCAAGATATCGATCACACTGTATTCTGATTCAAGAGTTGTCCAATGGAAAGGCTCTGCCATACCACCCAGTTGATTAATGGCAAGGATCTGTAGGTTTCGATTTTTTATTTCTTTCAAGGGCAAGGTAATGTGTAGATTATTCTTTACCTGCTCTGCATGAAGAAATTCAATCTTTTTATCAGGGAAACCATATGGTGTAAAACTATAGATAAATGCATCCCGAATGGGGAGGCCTCCCCGTTTAGGGCTGATGTCTAGTGTAAGGACCATATCGTTTCGCAATATTTCTTGAACATCGACAGACATGGGAAAAGTACCGGCAATAACGCCTCGGATCACAGCTTTATTTTCAGCAGCATCATAAATATTAATTTCCACAGAATGAAAACCTGGCTGAGGACGGATAACACCTGACTCTGCTGATCTGTGTAATGACATTTTTGGATGTTCAGGCAAACGGTAAAGTTTTTGATATTCACCCAGATTTTTTCGTTTTAGGCTATAATGAATAACGGTATTGGCGTGACTTCCCTGGGAAAAAGAGATTTTATCATAACGTAGTTCAAACTCTTTTTTACCATCAAAGATGAGCTCTGCCCGGTGAAACTGATATACGTTGTTAGCGCCTTGCCGCTTGTCTACTGCTTCAATAGCAAATGCAAATTCACCAAATACACTCACTGTATCGGCAAAATAATATACACCAGATCTATCTCTGTATAGAGGAAAAGTTTGGACAAGAGGACTGGCATTCACCAAAGCTTCTCGTGATAAGGGGATTAGTGCAATATTTTTTGGGATTGGCGTCACATTGTCTGGCAGGTCAAAAGCGAAAACAAGGGGGTTTAAAGGTTCACTGCTGGGTGTACGGTATTCATAGTGTATATGAGGTGCAAATGATGAACCGGTATTTCCTGAATAACCAATCAAATCTCCTTTTTTTACCGGGAATTCCCTGCTTGAAAAGTTAGCATTTACCTTGTAACTCCTTCTTTTGGCCTGCTGTAAACGCCAAACTTTTTCCAATACAGGTGTAAATTTTTCCATATGTCCATAGACAACTTCATTCCCACTAGTTGTTTTGATATAAATGGCCTTTCCATATCCACTGTAATTAGAGACCATTCGGCTTATATAACCGTTGTGGGAAGCAACAATTTCATGACCACTAGTTCCCCGGGTTTTAATATCAATGCCCATGTGAAAATGATCGTCACGATTTTCACCAAAATTCGAGGAAAATGATCTGCTGGCCCGGGTAGGCCATTCTGCGGTCTGACTGAAAGCGGAAACAGCCAAGGTCAGGGTTGTTAAAAATAAAGTTCGGTTCATGGAATGAAGATGGGGGGCAATTTATTTAGATGAATAGGGGGTTATCAATGAGTGATTTGTTTGATCTTTCTTCTTGCGTAAAATTAAGAAATTATTCTGCAACATAATTCGGAGATATAATGAAGAAATATTTACTCATTACACTGTTGGCTATTTTGCCATCCAGTATCTTTGCCATAGCAGGCCTGGGGCTCAGCGTAAATCAAAGTTTGTTTTCCGTTGGCTCATCTAATAGCCCACTCATGGTTGATGTACTGGGAGAACAAACTCAAGTGGGAAGCTTTACGCACCATGGTTTTGAAAATGGAGTTGGAATTGGCGGGTATCTGTATTTGGATATTATACCAGTTATAGATTTAGATGTAGAATTTAATATGGTTGGTAATTTTTATAATTTTTCATTTGTAAATCCAGTGTCAAATCTTGATTCGGTTCAATTTGCTTTTGGAGCAGCAAATACCTATATCACAATACAGAAATCAGTATTTGATTTGGGAATCCCTTTTTTGGCTAGAGCCAACTTATACGCAGGACTTGGCTATAACCAGCATGTGGGGACACCAATGATCAATCAAGAAATGCTTACTACCGTAGTAGGTGGTAATATTCAAACGGGTGAGATTGACGAAGATGCTTTAATAGATTACCTTAAGGAAAACAAATTGGAAGCAACAGGTTTCCATGTTCAGGCTGGTTTGCAGATGCATTTATTAACATTTGATGTATTTGCCTATTATAGGTATACTATGGCTAAGGATGTAATCCCTGGTAATAACGGATTTGGTAGCTTTAATGTGAGGTTTGGTTTCGGAATCTAATTTATAAATTAATTCTGATGTGAAAAGGGGTGATATCCCCCCTTTTTTATTTATAATTCATTCGTACAGCAATGTACTGCTCCACCACTTAGTGCATATTGAGATAATGGGGAGACAATGTGTTCTATCCCTAGGCCCTCAAGTTTTCTATCAATATGAGGATTCGAGAAGGCGCTAGGAGATATAATTGTACCTGGAAGAGGCAGTGCGTTTGCAGCAAGAGAACCAGGTTTTTTTTTAGTACCAATTCCATCTTCAATCGGGATATCTAAAATGGGGATGTTTTTTTTATTTGCAAAACTGTATAGATCTTTTATCGAGTTCTTGGCTAATTCTGCCAAGCAGCAAATCAGGGCACAGATGGCACCATTTTGATCAAATACAGGAGAAAAATATACATCCAAGTGATATACATTACTATCAAGCAGTATTAATTCTTTAACATTGAGAGAAGCTGCTACGGCTTCAGCCCCTGAACGGCTATTGCGGGATAGGCCACTGAAAAGAATATTATCTTCCTTACAGAAATAGAATTCACCCCCTTCTGCAAAAAGACCAGATTTTTCAGGTAAAAACATAATGGATAATCCCAAGGTCTCCAATATTGGTACTATGTATTGTTGCTCAACTTTTCTTTTAGGATTACGAAATTGTAGAATCACTGCATTGCCATTTTGATCTGTAATAAACTGATCTCGGATATAAATAAAATCGTGTTGTAGATACTTATCATCCAGTTTCTTTGGAAATGGAGATTCGAATATATCTACATCCAGTTCTTTAAGAATGGTAATTAGCATATTACGCTCTGATACTACCACCGACTGATTGGGAATAGTCCCGGCCTGCATAGCAGGATTATCATCGTATGCAGGTACACCCTGCCACCACCATGGGGAAAGAGGTAATTCTGAAATAATGATCTTCATTTCATTATTTCTAGAATCATGCCAATTCCTGATTTATAAAAGATTTAATGCGGTCTTTTAAAATATCCCGGGCTTCCCGGTAGGGTAAAAGATCGCCAGGTTCCGAACCCCATCCATGAAAAGGGTCATCAATACTCCAATGGATCTGTTGAACATCTCTAGGAAATGAAGGACAAGCCTGGCGGGCATTATCGCAAACGGAAATAACAATATCAATATTTTTATCTAGGTATTCATCAATGCTATCAGCCGAATGATTGGAAATATCTATACCCAGCTCGTCCATAACAATGATAGATGCAGGGTGCAAGCGAGATGGATGGCTGCCAGCGCTGAATACCTCAAAAAGATCGCCAGCCATGTTTCTTAATAAACCCTCGGCCATTTGTGATCGACAGCTATTGCCGGTACAGATGAAGATAACTGTTTCCCTTTTTCCCATAATTATATTTATTTAAGTATTATCTATATATTTAAGCAGAGATGATTTTTAATACACCCTATGATCATATCTGCAAAACCTATATTAGAATAATAGAATTTATTTATTTATAAAATATACAGTGGGGATATTTTACGGCATGATAAAATACAAATTCACACAAGAATTATTTAATATTTAAACCGTTATGACGGTTTTTTCATAGGAAAAGTAAGGTTAGATTCAGTCAGGAATATTTCAGGTCAGCCCGGTGAAATTATTTTTCTTATTTCGTATTTTTTTTCTTTGTTCTTTGAACTTAGTTTTTTTTTCATCCTGTGCCGCCCGGATTTCGCCCGGATATGTACCTACAGCCAAATCAAGCCCACTTTACCAGAAAATAGATAAGATAGGAAATCTAGTCTATACGGCACATAAATCATCCCTAAAAAGACCATTTCTTTCTTTTGCTAATAAAAACAGATTTTATCTTTATACCATTAATAATCAGGAATCTAAATGGATAAGAATTGTATTTGAGTATAATGGTATTGATCGAAAGCTTTTTGATAAAGTCTCTATCAAGAATGGCAAGTCACATAAGCTGGAATGGAATTTCAGCAATAATGATTTTAATACTGATAATCGTCATGGCGGCATTGTCCATGAAAAGAAAGATCTGTTGATAACTCAAGAACAATTCGAAAAATTGAGAAAGTTGTTAACACCTCGTACAATAGTAGAGTATCGTTTCACTAGTGATTATGAAGATGAATATTCTATAACAAAAGAAAACTTGAAGGCTGCACTGAAGCTGGTAGAATATTATGAATCCATTCCTCTCACTGTATTGAGATGAAACATTACTTCACAGTATATTTTCTCGTAGCCGTCCGGCTTCTTTCTGCCTATGCCTGATCTTATCCGTCGATAGTTTATTCGCCAGAGTATGTTGTTAACTGCAGGAATGGCTTTTGTGTCTTTCGAAGATGATTAGGCTTAAACAGGCTGAGATTTTCCAGGCTAACTTTCAGGGAATCAACTGTCCAAAAAAGTAATTATTATTGGTCTCGGTTTATCTGGGCTAGTTGCAGGGAACACTGATTTCTGGACTACAAGCGGCCACGAGAATACATGAAGGAGAATAATTATATTTCTTTAAAAACCTGATCTATCTTCCCGGACCACAACTATCATTACACTACACTCTAGATGGGTGATCATAGATGCACTATTTATTCTTTTTCTCTGGATGCTTTTTTATATGTTCAATAATGGCTGAAGACACTTCCGGAAAAGATTCTTGGATCAACCAATGTCCTGCATTTAATTCAATGAACCTGTAGGGACCCTTCATATAATTCCCAGTAAGTTCAGCACCGGTTCTCCCCAAGGCCATATCCCTATTCCCCCAGATTAACTGACTGGGTACAGTTACATCATCAAACGCGATCTGATCCTCAGCTTCCACTGTTACACCAATGTTGGCTCGGTACCAGTTCAGAGCCGCTTTCAAAGCACCGCGCTGCTGAAAAATATCCAAATATATTTTTTTTTGCTCTGGAGAACTTTTTTTCCAGATTTCTTTCAAATTGGAATATTTATTCCATGAAAAATATAATTCTGGAATAAATGGCAGTTTAAAAAAACTAATATATCTGCTCCTTTCGCGCTGGTCCTTATCCTGATTGTATGCATATGAAAAGGCTTTCATATGAGGAACGGACATTGCTGTCCAGCTTAAGACCTTTTCTGTTTGGAGTGCAACAACAGCCCAGCCTATGGCTGAGCCCCAATCATGCCCAACCAAATGAAACTGCTTAAACTCAAAAGCATCTGCTAATGCGAATACATCTTCTGCAATTTTTTTAATTGAATATTCTTTTATATCACTGGGTCTGGCCCCTGGGCTGTACCCTCTTTGATTGGGAGCAATAACCCTATAACCCCGGCTAGATAGCTGATGCATTAGATCAAACCACATGTGAGATGTTTCCGGGAAGCCATGGAGTAGTATAATTGCTTCGCCAGCATTTTCCAGCCCTGATGTTCTGCAGGAAAAAACAAGGTCACCGTGATGCACTTCAATTAAGGTATCATTATTATTTTCTGGTTGTTTATTGATACCGGGTTGTTTCATTTGATTTGCAAAAAAGGTGATCAATATAAATAACAATTTTTTCATACATAATTAAATCGTGGCGCGAACTATTTTATAGATTCAATACTGGTATCACTGCAAGAATCAATTTTATTCCCAGTCAGGCGATCCGTAACCGGCCATCACTGCCCCATTTTCTATAGGTTTCATATCATGATTGATACCTGAGACCATGCCGTTGCTGAAATATTTATCAAAGCCAGAAGCTGCTGATGCATTCCAAATTACATTGCAGGTTTGGTCCAGTTTGGTCACGGCATAACCCGATGCCATAAAGAATCCACCATCATCCGTTTGATGGATCCAGCCTTGGCTTCCACCAACGTAGTCATCGTATTTCTTACGCCAGAGTTCATTGCCTTCAGAATCAGTCTTGATCAAAGTTGCATATGGGTGTGGGTCAGAATAACAGAAAAGAAGAAAGCCGTCATCGGCGGTTTGGATTAAATCCAGAGCCGTTCTGGGTCTTGCTTCATCTTCAGACCAGATCTTTCGCCAGAGCTCATCACCATCACTGGATACTTTCAACAGGTATATAGGTGAATAATCATCGTTGCCCTCAACGGCATTCCCTATAATAACAAAATCACCCTGTACATTCACAATAGCCCGGGGATATCTTAAACCATCATATGCCACTTCGTTTAGAATATCTCCTGTATAATAATCCAGCAGTTTAAATCTAGCGGTGTAATCGCCCACTACCACGAGATCTCCATCTTCTGTTTCCATAATCTCAGAGTTATAGTTCCAAGTACCCAGATCTGAATAATTGCGGCTCCAGATCAAATTTCCATCTGTATCCATCATAACAATATTAATACCACCCTTTATACTTGGGTTAATAAACACAAGGTCACCGTGAGATGTTTCAATTAAGGATTTTCCAATTTTCGCTCGATGGGTCGTCATACCGTCGTCTGCAAAATCTATCTGTTTACGCCACAGTACATGACCTTGGCTATTAAGTTTAATAATATCCCGCACGTCTCCGTTTCTGGTGTAGCAACAACCACCATAATTAATACCATCGAAAACACCATAGACCATGTAGCCGCCATCAGATAATGGTGTGACAGAAGATGCCAGATCCCAGATCCCGCCGTGGATATACTGTTTCCAAAGTAGACTGCCATCATTACTCACTGCATAGATCATCATATCGGCTATATCTTTTGTGTATTCATATTCTTGATCGCAGGAGGGCGTAAATGAGTATACATCCTCGCTAAACTTTTCCCACATATATTCATTCTTGCCTTTATCTGTAGTATAGGTCATTCTCATTAGGCTGTCACCATCAATATTGATGGTGCCATCCATAATTACGCTACCGGTTTCTGGCACAATGAGAAATGAATCTTGAGTGATTTCTGATAGCTCATAAGTTTGAGTAGCATAACATCCTACCGTGTCATCGCAATTATCACCAAGGTAATCAAAAAAAGTTATCCCTTCTCTGTCAACTGTAGCATATTGAATATCATTGCCGGAACAATCATCATCTTCGTAGAGATAGGTCCCAAAATGAATGGAGTTAATTTCTGTTGGAAGGAGTTTATTTTCACTTTGGCTGTCATTACAACTCAAAAATACTAATCCAATAAATAATATGACTGATATATATCCATACATATCCAAATATACTCATCCTCCCACAAACAAAAAAACAAAGCCGGAGACAAAATCAAATAACTATTCTATCAGCTATTCTCCACGTCTCTTTGGGCTCTAATCTTTTTGTTTATTTCAATTACTTTTTTGCTGCCCTTACACCAGGGAGGCAATGTTTCCCAGTCAGGAACGCCATCATCTATAAGAGAACCATGATTGTTTTTTCTTCTAGGGTAGCCTTCAGCGGGCAAGGCCCCAACAATCAAACAAACCAATTCATATTCATCGTCGGCTTTTAAAGCTCGATAAACCTCGGGGTTCACCCGGACAACATCTCCAGGTGATAATTCTACAAGTTCCCCATCAAGATAAATAATTCCTTTACCATTTAATACAATATAGGTTTCTTCCTGATATTTATGTTTGTGTAAAAAAGTGTATCCTTTTCCAGCCGGTAACCGGGCAAAACCCATTCCAAGAGAAGTTAATTTTATGTCATCCCTCATAAAGGTCAACCAATAGGGAAGATTACCTAAATCATATGTTTGTTTATTATAATTCATCTTCAGCTCCTTTTATTTAAATTTATACTGATTCATTTTCGCGGGACTTTATGTAATAGCGCAGTGTAGTTAATAAAATATTTTCGGCAGGACTCTATGTTGTAAAAATGATGTTCGATTTAAATAATGCTTTAATTTTTTACTTCTTGCTTATTTATGTATTGAATCAACTTTGCCATTTTTAATGTAGACTAAATCGGGTTTGAAATTATTATATACCCATTGTTCGTTTTTACCGTGTTGTGTAACTGTTGTGTTTATATACGATGGGTTACCCCAGGATATTCTAACTTGTCTTTCTGTCATGCCGACACTTATTCTCCCGCTTTTTACAATATCAATTATTTCATCACTCCATTCATTTGGAAATGGATCTGTTGTATAGTAATAATTATCAAAAAATCCTTTTGATCTGTCTTTATAATTATATTTCACATAACCCGTTCTTCCATCTTTTGATTGAATCATTAACCACAATGGTCTATCATAACCACCATTGTGGTATAGATAGATATCTACAACCTTTACTTCATCAAATCTATCAAATTGTTTATTAGAAAAGGTGAATAATGTAGTGACAGATGGGTATAAAAAATCTTTTGTTTTATTCAACCAGATTGTTTGGCCAATCATTTTTTTTATTGTGAATATTTCTTCAGTAAATAAAAAATAAGGAGGCGGAGTGTTTTCTGCCATTTCCCAATTTGTTCTTGCATATTTTATTTTTCTTCCATCTTTCATTTGGATTAATAAATACTCTGATCTATTGCGATAAAATTTGCCCAATATTATTCCGTATTGGTTTTCAAGTTTTTGATAGTTAATAAATCGGTCATTTTCGTTCAATAAAGAAAATTTGCTATTCATGGTTTTAAATGAATTATAATCGTCACCGATCTTTACAAATAATATTTCTTTTTCACTCCAATCAAATTCTTTAAGGATTGACTTTACTATAGAAGTTTTAACAATTTTCTTTTTTGGAGGCGCAGCTGAAATACGAATGTGTAGGGAATTACATCCAATTATGATAAGACAAATTGATATTATAATAAATAGAAATACTAAATGGTGCCTAATCACGATTCAAATCTACCACCACTCTCAATGACTAAAAACTTACCACTTTCAGGCATTGTTTAAGTAAAAACACTTTCAGGCTGTAATCGAAATTATTATAATTAGTGCAACAGGTCTTATATTATTATAGAATATTATAATTTGACTATTGTGTTACAAAATGTTGTAATGATTTAGCTAGGATCAAATTTGATATTTATTATTTAAATATAAATATGGCTCCCAAGATATTTTATTCCATTATCACATCCTAGAGTCACTATTCGTTTTTCGGGTCCCAGTTCTTTTGCAATTTTAATTGCTTCGGTAACATTTAATCCTGTAGACGCACCACAAAAAATACCTTCTTCCCTGGCCAGACGCTGACACATTTTAAATGCTTGATTTTGGTCGACTGCCCGAATTTCCTTCAGTTTAGTACGATCTAAAAAAGGAGGCTCAAAACCAACACCGATTCCTTCAACCTGGTGTGGTCCTCCTTTTCCTGTTGTAAGAAAGGGAGATTGTAAAGGCTCAAAGGCAATTAATTCTGACTGTATTTTTGATTCTACTAGCCCATCAAAAGTCCCCATTAAAGCAGCACCGGTTCCAACTGCTGCACAAAAAATATCAAGTTTTCCAGAGAGCGCATCGGCAATTTCTGAACCTAGGGGTTTATATCCATCTCGAACATCAGGAGAACCAAATTGATCAGCATAGTATGTATTAGGTTTTTTTGCCAGCTCATAAGCCCGATTTTTCATTCGCTGTATCAAGTCTGGAGTGATTGTTCCATTATCGCTCTTTTCCACAAGAACCTTAGCACCGAAAGCTTCCATGGCCTGTTGCTTACTTTTTGAAAACGCATCGGAAAATACTGCAATGAATTTTAAGCCAAGAACCGCAGATACGAAGGCTAAAGCGGTACCAGTACTTCCCCCTGTGTATTCAACAACTGTGTCACCAGGTACTAGATCTTCTCTCTCAAGGGCACGGCTAAGGACTGCTAAGGCCATGCGGTCTTTATAGGAGCCTGTCGGGTTTCCACCTTCCAGCTTGATCCATACTTCTGCTGAATCTTCAGGAACAATCTTCTCCAACCGGACGATGGGTGTGTTCCCAATGGCATTTAGAGAATTCATATTATGTTCTATTGTATATAGACATAAATAGTTATGACTTATAATAAAAAATACTATCTGATCTCACAATAGTAATCCCCGCTAAATAGGATAGATTATTCTAGAGTTTTTTGATAAGCAAATTGGTTATCAAAATAGATTTATTTTTTAGTCATATATATAACTTATTAACTTTGAATAGATTTACAGGAGTTAGAAATAATAAAGCAATTTGTAATTATACTTTCTAGTATCAGATTGTATTTTGCTAAGTATATAACCGGCAATGAATTACTTTATTCTTATCCAAAAAGAATCCTAGACTATATATTAATGGTGGAATTAAATGATTAAAAAACTATTACTTTTTTTGGGAATAGCATTGTCATTCTCTCATGGTCAGAACATTAAGTTGATGACATATAATATCCGCTATGATAATCCTAATGATGGTGATAATAATTGGGATAATAGAAAGGAAACATTAGTCAATCAGATTCTTTTTTATAAACCGGACATTTTTGGGACACAAGAAGGCTTGGAACACCAGGTCCAATATATTAATGATAATTTAAAATCTTATAAATATGTAGGGATTGGTAGAGCAGATGTTAATGAAAACGGGAAGGGTGAATTTTCTGCGATTTTTTACAATACCGATAAATATACTGTTTTGATAAACAAAACATTTTGGTTGTCAAAAACCACTGAAAAACCATCTAGAGGCTGGGATGCATCTCTTAATCGAATCTGTACATATGTTTTATTAAAAGGTAATATATCTGGCGAGAGATTTTGGATCTTTAACACACATTTTGATCATATGGGAACAGAAGCCCGTGAGCAATCAGCAGAATTGATTTTAAAAAAAATCAATTCAATTAATAAGAGAAAACTGCCATTGTTTTTAATAGGAGATTTCAATTTAATACCAGATGAATTGCCGATTCAATTAATTTTGGAACAGTTAAACGATTCAAAAGAAATCAGTCAACAATCCCCCTTTGGTCCTGAAGGAACCTTTAATAGTTTTGATGTTTGCAAGCGACCAGAAAAAAGAATTGATTATATATTTGTTAGTAAAAATAATATTACAGTGAAAAAATATGGTGTTTTAGCCAATGTGAAAGATCAAAAATATCCTTCTGACCATTTTCCTGTTTTTATTATAGCTGAAATGAAATATTGAGTATTACATTCAGTATGTTATTGGGTTATCAGAATATTCTGTAATGATTAACATAAAAATTTTCCCTAAATGGTATCATGTATAATTCTATAGTTGATTATCTGGCCCTTTTCCTATTGGGTATGTGGTCTCTTTGTCTACAAATGTCTCCTTTTCTTCTTTTGGGCATGTTTGTTTCTGGACTTATTTCTATGTTTATAAACAGTCGTTTGATTCTGATGCATATAGGTTCAAAAAACTTTTTATCTATTTTAAAGTCCACGGTATTGGGGATACCCATTCCTTTATGTTCATGTGGTGTTATACCCGTCGCTGCTACACTTAGGGATTCAGGCGCATCAAAAGGGGCCACAGTATCTTTCCTCGTATCTACTCCTCAGACAGGAGTTGATAGCATTTTCCTGACATATGGAATGCTGGGTCCTGTATTTGCATTGTTCAGGCCTCTGGCTGCTTTTGTTTCTGGGATTTTTAGCGGGATGGTTATCAACAGATTTGATAATGATACACATCATCATAATGATACTGATGACACTCCCGATGATAAAAAACTGTTATTTGAGAGACTTAAATCAGGGTTTAGGTATGGGTTTTTGACCTTACCTGCTGATATAGTGGTTCCTCTGTTTCAAGGGCTTGTCATCGCTGCGGCAATAGCCATTTTTATCCCCCCTGATTTTATTGCCGAATATTTTTCGTTTAATTCATACGTTATGCTCATTATGATGCTTGCCGTATCATTACCTATATACGTCTGTGCGACAGCATCTATACCGATTGCAGTCGCCCTTATGGCAAAAGGTGTCTCTGCAGGAGCTGTATTTGTATTTTTGATGGCTGGGCCTGCAACCAATGCTTCTTCTATTACAGTTGTAAAAAATATTCTGGGGGAAAAAACCATGTATCATTACCTCCTTCTTATCTCTTTTACAGCAATTATATTTGGTTTATTGCTCGATTCTTTTATCCCCATTATCCTACCCACGATATCCGAGTTTTCACATGTTCATACGTCTGATGGCTATGTGTCAATTTTATTAACGATTTTATTTGTTTTGATATTGGTTAATGCCTACATCTACAAGCGCAAAAGTGGGATACCAAAGATTGCTGATGTTGAGACTGAATTTGATGGGTCAAAAGACCGTCTATCTATTATGATAGATGGTATGACATGCAGCCACTGCAAGGAAAACGTTGAGAACGCAGTTTATAGTTGCACTGGTGTTGAAAACACACTTGTTGATTTATTAACTGGACAGGTTATAGTGATAGGAACCAGGCTTGATGAGAAAACCATAAAAGATAAAATAAAAGATATAGGATTTTCGTTTAAATAAACAAAGCATACGTTTTTAGTGTTTTTGCAAATTATTATGGAAGAACACCCAAAACCCACTAAAGAGTGTTTTGAATTTATATGATTTAGTTGCCGTTAATTGTAAGTATGATTTTGCGGCTGCCACCCCGGTCCCGATGCTCACAGAGATAAATCCCTTGCCAAGTCCCAAGGTTAATTTTCCCATCACTAATAGGGATAGTAACTGACGATCCTAAAATGGCTGATTTCAAATGGGCTGGCATGTCATCAGAGCCTTCCAGTGTATGTCTATAATAAGGGGCATTCTCAGGTACAGTTTCATTAAAATGGGATTCGAAGTCTACTCTTACCGTGGGATCTGCATCTTCATTGATGGTCAATGATGCCGATGTATGCTTGATAAATATATGTAGCAGTCCAGCTGAAATAACCTTGATCTGTGGTAGCTCTTTTATAATATGATTTGTGATGATATGAAATCCCCGCGGGTGCTTGGGGAGTGTAATTTCTTTTTGGGCCCACATATTCTACAACTGTTTTTCCAGCCATATTCTTGATTCTGAGTCAAAGTTTTTTGGTATTTTTTTTATGATTGTGAATCCTCTTTGGATGCAGAATTCTAACATGGCTTGATGCCGTTTCCATGTTTTTAGTCGTATGGAAGAGAAACCTTTTTTTCTAGCCCATTCTTCCTGATTGTTAGCTAAAGAACTTGCAACTCCCTGTTTTCTGTATTGAGGGAGAACGCCACCCATCCAGCTGTAAAAACTGCCATCCTTAAAACGGTCATATCCTATTTTAAATCCAGCAAGTTTTTCTCCTACAAAAGCATTCAATGATATATGACCCTCTGCACAGCGTTTTTCATATTCGGTCATATCATAAGGGGAATCAAATTCAGGAATCTCCCTGGATAGAGCAATACATTCTTGAAAATTTCCTGGACGGATCAGAATCACGTTTTTCGTTCTTTTTTTCGTGCTGCCGGGAAAAGAATATTATTTAAAATGAGCCGGTATCCAGGGGAATTGCGGTGGAGTTTGAGATCAGTAGGGGGATCACCTACAAAATGCTGATAGTCTTCTGGATCATGTCCGCCATAAAAAGTGAAGGTTCCCCTACCAAAATTACCATGAAGATATTTTACCTGATCTGATGCAGGATCTTCGCCCATGATCAAAATGTGGGATTTGATTCTATTCTTATGAAAACCAGTGGTTTGTCCCATAAAACCCTTGATGACAGAAACATGATTTTGGGTCAGCATGGAAGGTACGGGGTCATATTTTGCAGAAAACTCAAATAATGAAAAATAGTCTGCTTCTGCACCCCGGGTGACTGGATTATGACTAGGTGGATAATCAATATCTGAGAATTCATATATCATAGGGTCACTGAATAGCTTGAATTCTGTAAAAGCGAATGTTTTTCGGAAATCAAGTTTTGACTGTATTTTTGGATTAATAGGAGTACCATCGAAAACTGCATGTGCACCATCTATATTTTCCATAGCAAGGGCAATATCATATGAATCAGTAGCAGAACACATTGCAAAAAGGAAACCGCCTTCGCCTACGTAAGCCTTGATGGTTCGAGCAATAGATTTTTTTTCTTCATGTACACTTGGAAATCCAAGGCCCTGAGCCATCTCTTCATATTGTCGCTGCTGATCAATATACCACTTTGAATTATGGTAACTGCGGTAAAATTTTCCGTACTGTCCGGTAAAATCTTCGTGGTGCAAATGTAACCAGTCATATTCGGATAGTTTCCCCTGTAAGACATCCTTATCCCAGAGTGTTTCATAATTCACTTCTGCGTATGTAAGGGCAAGGGTTACGGCATCATCCCAAGGTTGCTTATTGGGTGGCGTATAAATAGCAATCTTCGGAGACTTTTCTAATAGAACAATATCCATATTTTTCTGCTCAATTTCTGTATAGATAGCCAGCATTTTATCAGGTGAAATCAGCTCGACTCCAACTCCGCGGATCCGGCATTCTGTATGGATAAACTCATGGGCATCCATTAGAAAAGATCCGCCTCGGTAGTTTAAAAGCCATTCTATTTTTATATTTTTTGTTAGCGTATGATATGCAATTCCATAAGCTTTCAAATGGTCGTTTTGAGCCTGATCCATGGGGATCAATATTTTTTGTCCATAGATCAGGGACATAAGAAAAATAACATAGAATATTTTCATCAGCTCTTCGCCTGTTGGATTTTTCTAATATGGTATCTGACAGGTTCTACAAATATTGATGATGGATATTCATTCAGGATTTTCATGTACGCTGCAAGTGCTTTTTCCATTTCACCTATGTACAGTTCATAGATTTGTCCGCTCAATATAATTCCCCGGTCTGCCAATTTAGTTTCTTCCAAGGATTGAGCCAACAACAGGGCATCATCATATCTTTGGATTCGTTGAAGCAATAATGCCTGACGTAAAATAGCCAGAGACGAAATTTCTGCATCTGGATTTTGTTCGATGAGAAAATGCAATTCTTCAATTGCTTCACTTGTTTTTCTTTGCCTCACCAACAATTCCGCGTTGAGAAAATGTCTAAACAGTTTTTGTTCTTCCGGTCGATCCTTGGGGTAATACTGAATGAGAATATCCTTTAATTCCATCAGATCATTAAAAGAGGGTTCTGCGGGTGGAATAGAATTTAATTCCGCCTCAATTAGGGTCAGGGTGGAATCTGGATCTCCTGTTAAAAAATGAACAAGAATCTGTTTTTGGTGTAAAGTTCTCCGGCTATGGTCTTTTAAACTTTTACTGAGTAGTTTAAGTGCATTTTCAGATTTTCCTTGTGCGATCAAAACATCTATTATCCGAATCATTATTTTTTCATTCAACAAATCGTCGGGATTTTTTCTTAGAGCGGATTCGAATAATCCCAATGAGCGGTCAAAATCCTGTAATATCCTATATTGAATTTCCCCAAGACGAAAATAAGCCTCAGCCAAAAGACGGGATCCGGGTAAGGAGTATAACAAAGAATCATATATTTCCAGACTATTCTCCAAGTGGACAGGCGATATGGTTGTATTCACCTGAAACGGATCTTCGAAGAAAAGATTTTGATCAAAAAAATAAGGAATCAGGTTGGATTTATGGATGGGAACGACCTGATCCTCGAAAGTCTTGGCCAGCCCAAGTAAGGCTTTTCCAGCTGTTTCAGATCTAGTAGTGTTTTTTAAAATAAAATTATAGGCATCGATAGCTACAATATATTCTCTTTCTTTCCTGAGATCGTTGGCAAACGTCATCCATTTTTTTTCTTTCCAATGTCCAGTTTCAGCCCAAGTTTTATAAGCAGTAAATGCCTCAACGTAATTCTGTTGTTTAAAATGGAGGTCTGCTAACATTGGAAGTACAAACTTGGGTTTGTCTACAGAAGCTTTTTCCAGTTTATTCAGGATAATTTCTATTGCATCACGGTCATCGCTCATGTTTAATATACTTCTCTGGATCATCCCGATCCGCTGAGGATCCATTTTTAAATTCAGTAGATACTCATCCATTGCTTTATCATACACCTGTCTCGATTGATAAAATGTGCCGGCTTCGTAAGTTAGAAATGTGGGACCAAATATTTCTCGGCCAATTGTGAGTAGGCGGTCTAATTCCTTATCCAGATTGTATCTGCCATAAATGGATACCATCATGCGGTAATAAGAGCGATTATTTTTAAATTGATTTATACCTCCAGCCCATACAGATTTGGCCTCTTTTATTTCATCATTTAAAAAATGAAATTCTCCCAGTTCAATATAGGTTTGAATATCATTAGGCTGATTTTTCAACTGTATCCTTAAAAATATAATTCCTTCTTCATATTTTCTGTGTTTCCGGTAAAGTGTGCGAAGCTGGCGAATAACAGAGTGATTCCTTGGATTTTTTATATATAGATCAGAATAGATCGCAAGAGCGCTTTCTACGTCATTCCTCCGTTCTAGCATTTGGGCTGTTTTTAAAGCAGCATTGATATTTTGCTTATGTTGCGCTGAGAGCAGAGAATAGCTGGTGAGAGAATAAATAAGAATATTTAAGTATGTATTATTCAACTATTTCACCTTCAAATGGTCTTGTTTTGATTTGTATTTGACTTAATGAATTAAAATAACGCTTGATCATATTCTGATGTTCTCGGGAATAACCTGCATTGATCGCTTTATTTAAGGCTTGAAGCGCTAAGTTTTGTCTTTGTCCCATATCTGTAGGCAACCCTCCAGGACCTTTAAATGTAATCTCTGGGTCTGAAATGGTTGATTTTCTCTGATCCTTAAAACCCCGCTGGGTCATGGACGTTTGACTATCCAGCATTCGAGATAGAATTCGCTGCTGTCGCTGCTGTGTTTTTGGAGTATATATATTTTTTTGTAGATCATTAATTACATTATCTATATCTGCTCTCATTCCTGAAAAATCACCTTGGCCATGGGTTCCAGACTGTTTCATTTCATTCATAAGCTGATCCAAGGATTTTCTTATCCCTTGTTGTTTCTGAAGCATTTGCTGCATTATTTGCAACTGTGCGGCGGCTGCCATTTGTCCCAGGGCAATTTGCATTCCCTGTTGGTTAAGGCTTTGCTGCTGACCAGCCATTTGTTGCATCATCTGTAAAAAATTTTCATAACCGCTGGATGATCCTGAACTTTTCATTTGCTGAATACTATTAAACATTTCCATTGCAGCCTCGTTTAAACCTTCCATGGCTTGGTCCTGTTTTTGTCCTGCCTTGGAAACTTGGCGCTCTGTTAGGTTGCTTTTTGCTTCTTCCATACCGGCATTTGCCTTGCCTATTGCCCGACCGATATCCGGTGTTATGGAAAATGTCTGTTTAGATAGATCCATCATTTGTTCCATAATTGATTTCAGTTGATCCTGGAGTACCTGTTGTTGAACGGCAAAATCACGTAACCGAGGAGAATTTCTGGATGTAGTTTTTAAATTAGTTTTCAATTGTTCTTCTTGACTGGAAAGGTAGAGAAGATCTCTAATGGTCTGTTGGAATTTTTCAACCATTTCCGATACTGTTTCCTGCTGAAATTCTTGTCTGATTTTAGTTATTTTTTGCATGATCTTTTTCATGTTCATTAAGGACTGTTCACTAGTTTTTTGTGCCTGGGTTCTATTTTGCTTGTTAAGATTTTTCATTGTTTCTTTCAACTGTTCTTCCGTGGCTTCCAGAATAGGATCTTGGGAGAATTCTGCCAAATCCTCAGCTGTCTTTTTGCTGAAGGGTTCTATCATTTCATCCGCTTTTTCTATGAGATTCTCGACCGCATTTAATTCTTCCAAATTTCTTTTTTCTTCCTGAGCCAATCGGGCAAGATTTGAAGCATCTTCATTTTGAAGATGGTTCATTTCCTGATCGAGGGCATTCTGTTGTTCCATTAACTGTTGCATACGGGATTCAAGTTCATCCATCTTTTGTTCAGCCTGCAATCTGCGGAATATTTCCAGGTAGCGGTCTAAATCCTGTTCTATCTGTTCCATGTTTTCTGCCAGATCACTCAGGGATTGCTGGATTGATTTCATATCCATTTCATCGAGAGCTTTTTGGAGATCATCCATCGGGTTCATCATTTCTTCGGGCATGATATTCTGGATCAATTCCGAAAGTTCTTTGAATTTATCCAGCAGGGCAGGAGAAAAAAGATCATGCTTTTCACCTTTCTGTATAATAGAGTTAAGTGCCTCAGCCATTTTTTCCAAATTTTGTAGTTCTTCAGCAGCTTTTTCAAGTACATCTTTCATCTCCTGCTGCTGTTCCCATTTGAGATCTGTTGTTTTAAGTGCCTCCAAGTTCAGTGATTCAATATTCTCCTTTAGCTCCTGAAAATCATCCATACTTTCTACCAGATCATCCACAAATTGTGATTCATTTTTCTCGGCCGATTCGTAGAGATCGGCCAAAGAAGGAACTCGGGCTATAAATGTGGTAGAAATTGTTGTATTGGGTCCAGAAATGATATCGTTATCAGATAATTCAAAATGGAAATGGATTTCATCTTCCGGCATTAACATCATATCTAATAGATCCCAGCTCGTTTTAATGGATTGAAAAGTGGTATCAGTATTAAGCTCTGTGACTGTAAACATTGCAACATAAGGATCTGCTTCTAGAAAAATAGGCCGCCGCACCTCATAGGCAACCTGTAAATCTGAAAATCCGTAATCGTCTTCAATTTCCAGGTGAAAAGGGACAGACATATTGCTGCCTAGTTCGGTCAGGCGAGCTGGTTTTAAGATCGTCATGGAAGGCTTATGGTCAGGAATCATTTCCAAGGCATAGGGTACGGGATCACGATTTGTTATTCCTCGGTTATCTACAAGATTTACGGTGAATTCCCCTTCTTCCATGAATTTGAAGTTCCCTGTTGCTTTTTTTCCCATTGTCAATAAAGCTTTCTGTTGGTCGTTTATCTGGAAATAAGCTGATGTAAGTGTTCGGTTGGATGAAAGATTTACCTGTATGTCAGAACCTTTTAAACCATGCACCACAGCAATATTACCCTCCTGCGTTTCTGATGGGAGTTTACTGTAATCTGGCGGTATGACCATAATTTGGAAAGATTTGAATACAGGTCGATCTGTAACAAAGATTGTGTCTGGTTTTGAAACCACTTCCAACCATGCTTCCCAATAATATTTAGCAGGAACATATGCTTCATATGTATAATCTTGGAATAATTCTGGTAATTCAAACAGGTAAAAGCCGGATGGACTCAGGTTTGATGAAAATTGAAGTGATAATGAATCCCGCTCCTGGGTTGATGTCTGGGATGGAATTAAGCGTAAGTGAACGGAATCCGGTTTTGCCCCGGAAGAATGAATTTTTATATTGGCTGGTTCGCCCCCGAGGATATGAATATTGCCACTGAGATTGATTAAGGAAAAAGGCTTGGGCACAGGAAACTCTGAATTTGGATGTCCCAAGCGATAAAATGCATCTGTGGTTTTTTGATATCGTAATGAAAAAAACAAAATGGCAATAATCCAAACAGAGAGAATGCTTATTTTTAATGTAATTATTTTTGGATTAAAAATAAGTTTTTCAAAATCAAGTACTTTTAATTTTTTCTTTATTGATAAGATATAGGATTCTGCTAATGCTTGGGACTGATTATTATGTTTATTCTCATCCAACTGGTTTGCATTTAAAATTGCGTCTGGTTTTTCCGGGAATACAACTTTCCCTATTACGTTGGCCAGTTCTTTGATTTGATATCTTTTTACCTTATCTATACGAGCACTTAGCCAGGTGACCATAATAATAAATAATATAAGGACAGTGAGACCAAGTAAAATGTAAATCGTAGCAAGCTTTATGTTTGATGAAAAATAAAAAATCGTTTCCAACTGCAGTGCCATAAGGAAAAAAATAGATAAAATAATTGTGATCGCCATCCCTCCTATTAGAACATCTTGCATGAACTTGATTTTTCGAACTTTGAAAAGATAGTTTCGTATTTTCATCTACTGGGTCAGGGCAAAATAAATGATATTAGTTCCCATTTTTAGTGCTGCTTCACGAATAGACCAAGGATCATTGTGGACACTTGCATCTTCCCAGCCATCCCCCAGATCAGATTCAAAGGTATAAAGTACAATCAATTTTTCATTATCAAACAAGCCCAGGGCTTGAGGAGGGTTATTATCATGTTCATGCACTTTTGGCAATCCTGATTCCATTATAAAATAGGATGAAAAAATAGGATGATTATGGGGAAGGGGAATTAAATCTTTATTGGGGAATACCCTTTTCATTTCCCTCCTGAAGGATTGATCCATGCCGTAATTGTCATCAGCATGGAGAAAAGCACCGTTCATAATCATAGACCGCAGTGCAATCACCTCATCATCCGTAAAACGTATGTTTCCATGCCCAGTAAGATAAAGATATGGATAATAACCTGCGTCTGCATCTGTTAATTTTAAGCGTACTTCTTCCGGATTTACTGACATAGAAGTATGAGTTTGTACAAACTCGAGCAGGTTGGGGAGGCTACTGGGATCACTGTACCAGTCGCCACCGCCACTATAATGAATTCGAGCTATGGTGAATTTTTGAGCAGAAAGAATGCTCAAAAAGGAAATAATAAATATTCTATTCTTAACCATAACTTATGAATGATTCTACCAAAAGATTTGTTCCTTTTATTAAGGTGCAAAAATTAACGTAGAATTTATTAGTCTCTTCTTGTAAAAAACCTAGGAATCATGGAATTTTAAAGACACATGTTTGTCCACAAACATAGTCGCTATTTTATAACGGTTGTTTTCGCAGGGATACTTTTTAGTCAAGCATCTGGTGAAAAAGAACCCCGAACATTTCTATTTGGCCTTATCAAGTTTGATAAAGAATCACCTTATGAATCTGGGTATTGGTTTGATAAATGGTTTCGATCACGGGAATTTTCTGCTCCTGTAACCCTTATCCCCATTGAGTTAAAATACGGTGTTGGTTTTAATGGCGCTTTTTCCGGAGGTATATCAAATCCTTCCGCAAAAGATGAAAAAGGGAACATTAATTATGAAGATGATACCATCGAGCAACTTGATCAGGGATTTACAAATATTTGGGGACCGGCAATTGATCTGGATCTTGGATTGGTTAATTTACCACACTATTTAATTAGAACCAGTTGGATGAATATGATGACAGGGCTGAATTACAGGAGAAGTAGTATTTTTTCCCCAGCATTTCTTCCTTATTCAATCTGGGGTAACACAACAGCAAGCTGGGGTGAAAAAAAGAAATTTTCGCCGCTTATGAATGAATTTTTAATTACCAATACCCTACAATGGCAACCATTCAATTTCTGGTATTTGAACTTCCGTTATTCCTATGGTTTTGCCACCACTAAATTTTACACAACCGATAATGAAATATGGGATGATATTCCTACAGGTTCAGGAACATCCATGGCTCTAGGCGTAGGAATAAGATTTATCATGGATCCTGGAAAATCCAATCGATTTACAATTGGACTGGATTTTCGTCATTCGTACACTAAAATTAACACGATTAACGATCCGGGAGACCTGACCCCGATCCGTGATTTTGATCTTTCAAATTATGGATTCTATCTAACCATTTCTGCATTTTATGGCGGGAAGCGGAGCATTGGTGATGAAGCTAAAAAATTATATTATCATAGGGATTATGTAAGTGCTAGGAATGAATTTAAGCGATTTCTAAAAGAATACCCTTCCCATGCTAATCGTAACCGAGCCCTTGAATATCTGGAGATATGTGAGCGAAAAATTCCATACGTAATCATGGAAGAAGGTGTCGTGTTAGATGATAAAGGGGAAACGGAGCAGTCCTTGGAAAAATATCTCCAAGCCAAATCACTTGTTAAAAATGATACTATCATCATGTTCGCCTTAGATGGTCGCTTGGATCAAATTGCATTGGACTGGATGAATGAAGCAGAAATGCTTTTGCCTGCTGAACGCTACGATGATGCTATTGAAATTGTTCGACGTGTGGCTAGGTTTTCTGATCATGGTACGAAGGCACTTCGCCGATTTAAGTCCTATACAATATTAGGAGATGGAAAAGAATTGCAGAAAGCTGGATTCATTGGGAAAGCGATGGGGAAATATGCTGAAGCATTGAATATGAATCCGGAACTTGTGTTTATGGTCAAAGCATTGCAGTACAATGCAGGGATTCAAATGGTAAATCTTGCTGCGGAAGCTGATGAATTTGATGAAATTCCACTGGCTATAGAGTCTCTCAAATATGCTAGGGAGCTCGCTGGGGGTATTGGCAATAAAAATGAGAAACTGCTGCAAGATCTACAAAGTAAGTTAGATAAATATGATAAATACAAAGTGAATTCACGTATCGAGGAAAGAATGAACCTAGCCCGAGAAAAACAAACACGGGCTCGCTCTGAACGTGTGGAACTAGGGATGTCTCTTCCCCAGATTCAAAAACTCATGGGTGAACCCCATGAAAAGGTAATTGACGGTAGTCGAGATGATCCGAATGAACAGCTCTGGATTTATTTTATAGATAAGAAAACACTTTACCTTTCGTTTCAGGGTTATGTTCTTTTTAGGATAGAAGAAATATAGAATTTACAGCAAATGAGAATTTTGGGATACGAAAGTAATTTCTTGGATAACAACTTTAATTATCCCGGCAGCCGGTACGGCAAATAACATGCCAAGCGGTCCCATTAGAGTACCGCCAATCAATAAAGCGATCATGACGATCATAGGATGTAAACCTGTACTTTCACCCACAACGATAGGTGTCACAAAATTATTATCAATCTGCTGGACAATGATAAACATTAATATAATATCAAAAATGAAAAAAGGGGAAGGGATGGCTCCAAAAAGATAATGCCCCATAGCGGCGTTATTGCCAAGGTTATTCATAATAGCAATCAATATTGCAGGAATCATTCCTACAAATGGTCCAACCATGGGTATTAGATTTGCAAAACCTGCAATTATACCGATAAATATGATTAAGGTCAGATTTGCACCCATTTGGTTTAATATAAATAAGCCAAAGGTTGATAGCAAGGCAACCGTGAAAGCAGCCAGCAATTGACCCATTAAAAATTTTGAAACCTGCTGTTCTATATTATAAATCAATCGCAATCCTATTTCAAAATATCTATTGGGAATGAATCGTACCATTGATCTCTTGAAACTGTAATATTCTACCAACACAATAACAGTGAAAATCAAGGTCATAATTAAAATGAAAACAATATTTCCAGTAGTACTCAATAGGCCAAGAATATTTTGAAAAATATTGCTCAGTTTTCCCTGTAAACTGGTAATAATATCGGAGCTTTCCGGGATGATATTGATTATGGAATCAGGGACCATAACCTGAATTTTATTCCATAGAGTGATTAAACTATTTGAAAACTCCTGTTTTTGAAGTTTTTCAGAGAAAATTTTGATCTGAAGACCAAAATTTGACATAAAACTACCAATAAACCAAATGAATGCTACGATGGAAAAACTAACAATCAGAAATACACTTAATCCACGATTGCGAATTTTTCGTTCTAAGGAATCTACTAGAGGTAGAAATATGGAAGTAAAAATGAAAGCAAGAATCAGCATAATCAATACGGGAGAAATATAGGGTAACAGGATCCAGCAGACCACTACAATGATAATCCCTACCAGTAATCGATATATTTTAATGGTTGCATCCATTATTTAGAGTTTTCTTCCAAAAGTTTGTTGGCTTCTCTAAGCCTTTCTGCTAGGACTTGGGAAAGATTTAATAATATTTTATTTCCCATTTCAGGGAAACGGGCAATAAGTGACTTGAGATCTGTCCTAAAAAACCCGATGAGATCAGAAGGGCTTGTTGCCTCTGCTTGGGCAGAACGCGGTTCTTCATCTAGGAGGGCCATTTCTCCAAAAAAATTATCGTTGGATAACGAAGCAAATATCATTCCTGAATCAGGGTCTTTAATCGTCACAGAACCTGATAATATTACATACATTCCTTCCCCAGGAGCATATTTTTTAAAAATGACTTCTCCCTTTTTGTAATTACGTTTGTGAACCAGCCTAGAAATTTCCTGAAATTCTTTTGATGTAAGATCTTTAAAAATAGGTATAGTTTGTAATGTCAGGATAACAGGATTATCCATTTTATTTTTATTGAAATAATTTTCCCAAAGGGGTTTCATTTAATTTTTCTCCTGATAACTAATACAGTTTAGACCTACAAATAACCGAAATCAAGTTTCAGATTAGTAATGTGAAATCATCATTGGAGGTCGAAGATGATATTGGGTATTTTCGAATCTATGAAGTTCACATTTAACATTCTGGTAGTAATCTTTTCATTTGCAGCTATTTTTGGCCAAAACAGTCAAAGGGATTATAGTGAGGAACTTCGCTATCAGAATGAAGCAATCAATGCTTTGAAGGATGAAATTCAGAACCTGCGGGAGAAGATAAAAAAGACAGAATCAAGAGAACGGTCCACCATCCGCCGAATTTCAACTCTGGATGAAGAAGTAGCACTTATCACAAGATTAATACAATCCCTTCGTAGTGAAGAAGGTAAAACAAGGAACCGTATTGAAATATTAAAAAAGGATTTACAGCTTAATGAACAGGAACTGGAACTCTTACGTTTGCGATATGAACAGAGAGTTATAAACACTTTTATGAAAGGCAGACTCACAGATCTGGAAAAAGTACTATCATCTACATCTTGGAGGCAGGCCATGTATCGCACCCATTATTTGAAGATAATTTCAGATATTGAACAAGAAATGACAGTAAAAATAGAACGACTCCTTATCCAAATCAGCAAACAAAAATTAGAACTTGAGGCATCATTGCGCGATAATATTAACTTAAAACGGGATAAGGAAAAACAAATGCAATCTTTGCGAAATATGAAAATTAATCGCCAGAAAGAATTAACGCGGATTCGTACAGATAAAAAAGCACTTGGCAGTTATATCGCAGAAAAAAAAGCAGGGATCAAACAATTAGAAAATATCATTAAAAAAATCCTCGAGGATAAATCTAGATTTGAAAGAGAAGATCGAATTCGCCGACAGAGAGAAGCTATGAAAACCAAAAGTTTTCAAAATTTACAGGGTCAATTGCCATGGCCTGCAGATGGGAGAATCACTGCTAAATTTGGACGTCAATGGAATTCGCAACTAAAAACTACCACGGAAAATCCTGGAATTGATATTAAGGGACAACCAGGCTCACCGATCCGTGTAGTTTTAAGCGGTGTAATTACCACTATCACTTATATCCGGGGATATGGAACAACAATCATTGTTGACCATGGTAGCGCTTTTTATACTGTATACAGCCATGTGACTAATATACAGACTAGTGTGGACAGTGAGATTCGTGCCGGTGATGTGATTGCATACATGGGAGAGTCTGGATCTATTAATGGATCAAAACTCCATTTTGAGATCTGGGGGAAAGGTCAGAAACTGGACCCGGAAAAATGGCTTACCAAGAAACAGTAACAACTTTTGACCCTTTGATTGGACAAAAAAAGGTTTGGGAGCGGCTAGCCTCGATTGCCGCATCTGGTCAATTAGGGAGCGCTTATCTACTTACTGGCCCTCCAGGGAGTGGTAAAGAAGCATTAGCATTGGCATTTTCTCAGTACTTGAATTGTGAGGCGCCTGATATTTTACCTTGCTATAGTTGTCCATCCTGCCAACGGTTGAAACAGCTTCAGCATGAAAAATTAAAACTTGTGTTCCCATTGCCTGTTCCAAGTAAAAAAGCAGAAACAGAATTAGATAATATTTCCTTGGGATTTGCAGAAGATGCTATTAAAAAAAAAGCGTTGGACTCCTTTTATAAAATCCAGATTCCTAAAGCAAATCGTATTTTAATTCGCTCAATTCGGGATCTCAGAAAAACTTTGTATCTAAAAGATGATAATGTTGGCAGAAGAATGGTTTTATTTTTTGATGCACACCTTTTGTCAGCGGGGCAAGGTGAAGCAGCAAATGCGCTATTAAAAATTTTAGAAGAACCTCCTAAGAATACAACTTTACTGTTAGTGACGGACCATAAAGAACTTCTATTATCCACAATTCTTTCCCGTTGCCAGCATATGGGTGTCCCAAGGCTGGATAACGATTTTGTACGTGGCTGGTTGCTTAAAAACGGTGCCAATAGTCAGAATATTTCCTTGATGATCGGGCTTAGTTCAGGGAATATTCATCAAGCTCGTTTTTTGATGAAGCAGTCGCATACCGAACTCATTGCAATATTAGATAAATTGGTCCAAACTATTACCAGTGATAGCACTGATAGCTGGCGTTCTTTTGTCCAAACCTATGCTAGACTAGCCAACCATGACCTCGCATCCTTTAAATTTCATTTCAGGTTATTTTCATTATGGTTTCGCAGTGCCTACCGGCTTAGGAAAAATATGCCAGATCTTCTCCATAAAACAGAATTAAAACCTGGACTGGATACTTTTGTAATTGATTATCCTCATGCTGATTTATTTGTAATAGCTTTGTGTCTTGAAGAAACCAGTAACACTATGACAAAAAATTTTTATATGCCACTTATTTTAATGAATCTCCTGTTGGATATTCAAAAAATCTTACAGTCATGAAAGATACATTCTACATTACCACCCCGATATACTATGTTAATGATAAACCACATATTGGTCACGCATACACAACTATTTTGGCGGATGTATTGGCTAGGTTTTATCGCAATATGAATAGGGATACTTTCTTTTTAACAGGGCTTGATGAGCATGGACAGAAAGTGAAGCAGGCGGCAGCAGAGCGAGGGGTTGAAACCCAGCAGCATTGTGATGAAATGGTACCGCGTTTTACAGACCTATGGACCAAACTCCATATTTCCAATGATGATTTTATTCGAACCACAGAAATACGCCATAAGGAAGTCGTACGGAATATCCTACAAACTGTTATGAATAATGGTGATATTTATAAAGCAGAATATGAAGGTTTATACTCCGTTTCAGAAGAACGATTCATTACTGATAAAGAAGCAGAAAGTGGTGATTTTCAAGATATTAAGAAACTCAAAGAGAAAAATTATTTTTTCAAAATGAGCAAATATCAACAAACACTCGTTGATCATATTGAAGCAAATCCAAAATTCATTCAACCGGAACATCGTAAAAATGAGATTTTAGGATTCTTACGTCAGCCACTAAATGATCTCTGTATTTCTAGACCTAAAACACGGTTGAATTGGGGTATCGAATTACCCTTTGATTCCCATTATGTCACCTATGTCTGGTTCGATGCACTCATTAATTATATTACTTCCCCAGGATTTGGAACCAATGAGAGCTCTTTCAACAAATGGTGGCCTGCTTCTTATCATTTAATTGGAAAGGATATCTTAACAACACACACTGTTTACTGGCCTACCATTCTTATGTCTGCCCGCATCGATTTACCCAAGTCTATTTTTGCCCATGGCTGGTGGCTCATGGCTGATTCAAAAATGAGCAAATCCCAAGGGAATGTAATCAACCCCATGGATTTAATTGATGATTATGGTGTCGATCCGGTTCGTTATTATCTCATGAGAGAAATGGTGCTAGGGCAGGATGCAAATTTCACGATGGAGTCTTTTATTAAAAGGTATAACAGTGACTTGGCAAACGATTTTGGTAATCTTTTAAGTCGTGTATCGACACTAATTAAAAAGAATTATGATGGTAAAATTCCTGAGCCGGGCGATTTAAATGAATCAGAAAATAAAATCAAAGATGCTGGACTAATCTTAATCAGTAATTTGGGTAATAAAATTGAAGAAATGAAAATCAATGAAACTATTGAAGATGTTATGCAATATATCCGTAGTGTAAATAAATATATGGAAAAACATGCTCCATGGAAACTGGTAAAGGAAGATAAAGAATCTGCAGGACGGATTTTATATACTGCCGCAGAAGCACTTCGTATTAGCGCTGTTCTTTTGTCCCCTGTGATGCCAAAAAGGACTTCTGTTTTAATTGATGCGTTAAATGCTTCAGATGCGTTGCTACAATGGGGAGGCCTTACACCAGGTAATCACCTGAGGGATCACCACCCTCTATTTCCCCGTATAAAAATATAGCATTAAAATAGAGTTCAATCGTTTGATGAGAATAAACCTGTATAATTCAATTTGGCATTATGGCTGATATTCTTTGGCTGGTGTTATTATTCATTGCGTGGTGGTTTGGTGTCCGGCTTTTTCTTGCTGGGCTAAATAACCGGCCAAAATGGCTTAATATTTTATTCTATATTATTGAAGATTAGATGAAAATATTTTGAATATGCTGACTGATACACATTGCCATCTCTATTATGATGAGATAAAAAAAGATCTTTCAAGAGTGCTAGATGATGCTGAAAAATTGGGTGTTGACCGGTTTATTTGTGTAGGAACAAATGTACAAAAATCAAGGGAATGTCTAGAAATAGCTAATACGCACAAAAAAATTTATGCATCGGCAGGAATTCATCCTCATGATGCAAAGGATACATCAAAAGATTATCTTGACCAAATCTTCAACCTGCTGAAATCTGATAAAATGATAGCTGTAGGAGAAATAGGGTTGGATTATTATAGAAATATATCTGAACCAGAAATTCAAAACCGTGTTTTTCGCGAGCAGATGGGATTAGCCCAATTAATTAAAAAACCGGTTATTTTTCACAACCGGGATGCGGATACAGACGTGTTAAAAGTTTTATTAGATTTTCCAGATGTGATTGGTGTTGCCCATTGTTTTTCCAGTAATCTTGAAATAGCAAAAACTTTTCTGGATATAGGATATTATATTTCTTTTGCAGGGAATCTGACTTTTAAAAATAGCCATTTACCTGAGGTAGCAAAGGAACTACCCCTCGATCGTATTCTTGTTGAAACAGATTGTCCCTATTTGAGTCCTGTCCCATACCGAGGAAAGCCTAATGAACCAGGAAGAACAAGATTTGTGGCTGAAAAACTGGCCGATATCCATAATGTATCCTTGGATGTTATCACAATAAAAACATCTGAAAACGCAACTACGCTTTTCAATCTGCCATCCTAACAACCAAGCTTATTATATGATATTATGAACAAATTATATCTATTATTCTAACTTTTTTTAATTTGTTATGATTGATAAAACCCAACACCCATTCCGGAAAAAATGGGGACAGAATTTTTTAACAGATAAAAATATTTTACGAAAAATTGTACGAACCATACTGCCACAACCTGGAGATTCTATACTGGAAATTGGGCCTGGAGAAGGAGTGTTAACAGAAAAAATACTACCGGAAGTAAAAGAAATGGCAGCTGTTGAAATTGACCCCATACTCATTGATCATTTAATGAATCGTTCCGATCTTGATAATTTGAAAATAATCCAGGGTGATATACTATTACAAAATATTGTAGACTTGCCAATATCCAACCCTGTACGCATAATTGGCAATATTCCTTATAATATTACTTCACCAATTATTTTCTGGCTGATTAAACAGCTGGACTACTGGACCGATGCTTTCATAATGATGCAAAAAGAAATGGCAGAACGATTAACAGCTACAGTGGGTACTAAGGCATATGGTCGGCTTACCGTAATAGCAGGAGCTTATTTGGAAACAAACTATTGTTTTACTATTTCTCCAGAAGTATTTATTCCCCGGCCTAAAGTAAAATCGGCCATAATTTACTTCAGAAAAATAGATCAGCCCTTTGTGGAAGATGACCATTATTTTAAATTCAGAAAAATTGTGACCGCAGCCTTTAACCAGAGGCGTAAAATGCTAAACAATTCTCTTAAGAGTTGGGAATTCTCCGAAAAGGTGAAAGAAAAAATCGATTTTACTCGCCGGCCAGAAACATTAAGTATAGAGGAATTTTCAGCCTTGGTTTAAATCTTGTTTGTATCAGGAGCAACCGTTAATATCGCCGGCGTTTTTATACGAACAATAATAAAATAACAAAGACCACAGGTAGCCCTTAAGGAGGTGAAAATAGTGGTTGAAGTAAAGTTAAGAGAAAAGGAATCATTAGAGCGGGCGTTACGCCGCTTTAAAAAGCAATGGGAGCGTGCTGGAATTCTTAGAGAAGTGCGAACCAGATCCTTTTATGTTAAGCCTAGTGATGCCAAGCGTGAAGCAAGGAAAAAAGCAGTTCGGAGAATGGCTAGGAATGCGCGAATAGAAGCATTGCGTAACAATCCGCGCGCCATACGGCACCGTAGGCGCAAGCCCAAACCTACAAGACGGTAATAACCGTCAGGATAATTTTAAAGCCCTGCTTAAGTAGGGCTTTTCTTTTGGAACATTATTCCTTTCGTCCGAATTTCAATTGTTAATTTAAAGAAAAATCATTTTTTATGTTAATTCGCAGTATATCCGGAGTCCGCGGACTCACATTCTCCCATCTTACGCCTGATATTGCTCTGCATTATGCTAAGGCTTTGCATAAATTGTTGCCAGCAGGTGTGATTATAGCAGGTCGAGACAGCCGTCCATCTGGTGAAGATATTATTCAGGCAATAATTACTCAATTAACTCGATTGGGACGGACTGTCCTGCATTGCGGTATTGTTCCAACGCCAACTGTGCAATTTATGGTTCACAAGACAGAGGCCGTTGGCGGATTAATTGTTACTGCGAGTCATAACCCCATTGAATGGAATGGACTAAAATTTGTAGGAAAAAACAGCACATTTTTTTCTGAGGAAGATTGTAATCGATTATTTGAATTGGTTGATGTTGAGACCAATCTTTCAGATGCAAATGAAAAAGGTATCGTTTGGCCAGAGAGGAATGCCATCCAAAAACATGTGATTGCCTGTGCTGGCTTAAAATGTATTGATCTAAACCGGATTCGATGTCGGAATTTTCGCATAGTAATTGATGCAGTTAATGGCGCTGGTGCACACGCCCTTCCGGCCATGTTGGAATCATTAGGTTGTCAAGTAATCAAACTTAATTGTGAGCCTAATGGAAAGTTCACGCGGGGAACGGAACCACTACCGGAGAATTTGTCTAATCTCTGCAAAATCGTGATGGAAAATAATGCAGATGGTGGATTTGCTGTCGACCCTGATGCCGATCGTCTAGCAGTGGTAAATGAAAAAGGTGAGCCACTTGGGGAAGAGTATTCATTAGTTCTTGCGGCGGATGGGTATTTAAATGATGTTGATGAAAAAGAAGTATTTGTTACTAATCTTTCCACTTCATTAGCATTGGATAAGTTAGCAGAATCAAAAGGAAGTTCGGTGGTTCGCTCTGCTGTAGGCGAGATCAATGTGGTAAACAAAATGAACGAACTAGGTTCGAAATTAGGTGGGGAAGGAAATGGTGGCATAATTCTGCGGGAAGCACATCTAGGCCGGGATTCATTGGTTGCTGCTACAATGATATTAAATCGTATGTCACAATCGAGTGGATCATTAAGTGAAATTCATCAATCATTGCCACAATTTGAAATAGTGAAAGAAAAAGTAAATTTAGAGGGGATTGACCCGGATCAATTGATCAAAAAGGTTTCTTCTATCTTTGAAAATTTCGAGATAAATACCCTTGATGGGGTAAAATTCACTTGGACTGACCGATGGGTTCATCTACGGAAATCAAATACAGAACCTATCATGCGTATCTATGCAGAAGCTCCAAATAAAGAACAAGCCGAAAATATGGTTCACCAGATTCAAAATTGTCTTTGAAGATGATGTATTTAATGTTGAATTGTTACTATAAATATCCCTACACGAACAAAATCTTATGAGTATACAAAACCAATTATATATTCACTCCATCGACCAGATTAATACTCAGGAACGTGTGACGCGGCTTTTTTCAAGGAGCATCAAAAAAGAATCCAAGATTCAAGCATTAAATCTGACTTTGGGTATGATTGATCTTACTACACTGGAGGGCAAAGATTCTTCCGGAAAGGTGAAACAACTATGTTATAAGGCCGCCCATCTTCATGATCAATTTCCTGGTTTGCCGAATGTGGCAGCTATTTGCGTATATCCCAACATGGTACCTATTGCCAAAAAAGCACTGGCAGGGACGGATATCAACATTGCGTCTGTAGCCACATCTTTCCCCAGCGGGATGATAGACTTGGGAGCAAAGCTACATGAAGTGAAATCTGTGGTTGATGCAGGCGCTGACGAGATCGACATGGTGATTTCCCGGAGTCGGTTTCTCCAAGGTGATTACACTTATGTCTTCGATGAAATTGCCCAAGTGAAGGAAGCCTGTGGTGAATTACATTTAAAGGTTATATTGGAAACGGGGGAATTGGTCACTCTGGATAATGTGCGTCTTGCCAGCGATATTGCTATGGAAGCAGGTGCAGATTTTATTAAAACATCTACGGGAAAAGTTTCTCCTGCCGCAACACCACCAGTGGTTCTAACCATGTTGGAAGCCATTCGCGATTTTGAAACAAAAACAGGAAAGCAAATTGGCATGAAGCCAGCTGGTGGGATTGGCACTGCTAAACAAGCGATTCAATATTTAGTTATGGTGAAAGAAACATTGGGCGGTGATTGGTTATCACCAGATCTGTTCCGATTTGGTGCCAGTTCTTTAGCTAATGATGTGCTTATGCAAATCATTAAACAAAATACAGACCGATATCAATCAAAAGATTATTTTTCAATCGATTAAAGAATTCTATATGAATAAAAAACAATCATGGGCATACAGCCCAGCACCGGAAAGCACCGGTCATATTACATTGAAAGATCAATACGATCTTTTTATCAATGGAGAATTCATTCCCAGTACAGGCGGGAAGTATTTCGATTCCATAAATCCTGCCACAGAGGGAAAGATTGCCAAAGTCGCAGAAGCAACTAAAGCTGATGTGGACAAAGCGGTAAAATCTGCACGGACAGCTTATGAAAAAATATGGTCCAAGATGGCGTCAAAAGAACGAGGGAAATACATTTATCGTATCGCGCGATTACTTCAGGAACGAGCTCGAGAATTTTCTGTGATTGAATCCATGGATGGGGGAAAACCAATCCGCGAATCCCGAGATGTAGATGTACCTTTATCTGCTGCCCACTTTTTTTATTATGCTGGTTGGGCGGATAAATTGCAATACGCATTTCCGGGGCGTTCTCCAAAATCATTAGGTGTAGCAGGTCAAATCATTCCTTGGAATTTCCCCTTACTTATGGCGGCATGGAAATTAGCGCCGGCGTTAGCTACAGGAAACACATTGGTTTTAAAACCGGCTGAGACAACGCCTCTCACCGCCATGAAATTAGCTGAAATCATTCAGGAAGCGGAATTACCGCCAGGCGTTATAAACATAGTTACTGGCGCTGGTGAAACAGGTCGATTTTTGGTTAATCATTCTGATATTAACAAGATTGCATTTACTGGCAGTACTGAAGTGGGAAAATACATCATGAAAGCAGTGGCTGGTTCCGGAAAGAAATACACCTTGGAGTTGGGAGGTAAAGCGGCCAACATTATTTTTGAAGATGCATCGGTAGATCAAGCCGTGGAAGGAATTATTAATTCAATTTTTTTCAATCAGGGACATGTGTGCTGTGCTGGTTCCCGACTTTATGTTCAAGAAGGTATAGCAGACCAAATCATTTCGAAACTACGAAAACGTATGGATACCTTGGTTGTTGGTGATCCATTAGATAAGAACACTGACATTGGTGCCATCAACTCGATAATACAGCTTGATAAAATCAAAATGTTTGTGAATATGGGAAAGGATGAAGGAGGAACGATTTATCAATCGTCTTGCAACCTTCCGGACAAAGGATATTGGTTTGCACCTACAATTTTCACCGATGTAAGCCAATCCAATCGAATTGTGCAGGAAGAAATTTTTGGGCCAGTACTTGCGATCCAAACTTTCAGGACAGTGGATGAGGTCATCACCAAAGCGAACAATACGCCTTATGGACTTTCCGGTGGCATATGGACTAATAAAGGGTCGAAGATTTTTAAGGTTTCCAAAGAGATTCGTGCCGGTGTGATTTGGGCTAATACATTTAATAAATTCGATCCTGGTGCACCTTTTGGCGGATATAAGGAAAGTGGTATTGGTAGTGAAGGTGGCGTTGAAGGTCTTCGTGGCTATGTGGAATTGGATTAATTATTAGCCGTTAAAAATGCAAAGTACCACTAAGAAAAAAAACTCGGAAAGAAAATGAATAAAAGAATTCATATTAAAAAAACATACAAACTTTATATAGATGGGAAATTCCCAAGGACGGAATCAGGACGGTATATCAAATGGGAAAGCCCAAAAGATAAAACCGTAATAAATATTTGTCGTGGTTCCCGTAAAGATTTTCGGAATGCTGTTGTGGCTGCACGGAAAGCTTTAATTGGTTGGTCTGAGAGAACAGCCTACAATCGATCACAAATTATTTATCGGATCGGTGAAATGTTGGAAGGGGCAAGGGACCGATTTATTGCCGAACTTATATTACAAGGCAGCATAAAAAAACAGGCTGAAAAAGAAATTAACCAATCGATTGATCGCCTTATTTATTATGCCGGTTGGACGGATAAATACCAGCAAGTATTCAGTCGCGTAAATCCCGTATCCTTACCTTATTTCAATTTCACCCTACCAGAATCTACTGGTCTGGTAGCGGTCATTGCTCCAGATGAATCTTCTATTTTAGGGCTTGTCTCCATTGTGGCACCTGTCATGGCTGGAGGGAATACTATCGTGATTTTAGCATCGGAATCGTTCCCGTTATGCTCCAGTTCATTCGCAGAAGTGCTACACACATCGGATGTCCCCGGCGGTGTCGTGAATATCTTAACGGGGAACCGAGAAGAACTGTTGGATGATTTTTCATCTCACATGGATGTGAATGCCATTATTTATTGTGGCAACGACAAAGAAAAAATCAAACTGGTGGAAACCAATGCAGCCTTGAATGTGAAACGAGCCATTGTATATTCCGATACAGATTGGGGAAAAAACACAGCCCAAGGGCCATACCATATTTTAAAAACCCAAGAAACTAAAACCACTTGGCATCCTGTAGGATTTTAAATAATGTCCGTAAAACCGGCCACAAAAATCATCCGTTCTAAAGATTCAAAAATTCAACCAAAGGTTGGCATTATCCTCGGATCTGGATTGGGTTCATTCGCATATCGTGTTAAAAATCAAATCATTATTTCTTATAATGACCTTCCCGAATTTCCAGATGCCGGCGTAGATGGCCATGCGGGGAAATTGGTAATAGGTACAATCCATAATACAGAAGTTGCCATATTGCAAGGGCGTGCCCATTATTATGAAAAAGGGAAGTCGGATGTAATGAAAACACCGATTCAGACCTTAAAAGAATTGGGGTGTGAAACACTTATATTAACTAATGCTGCTGGAAGTCTTGTACCGGAAATCCAGCCTGGAAGCATAATGCTATTAACGGATCATATCAATTTTACGGGTGTTTCCCCCTTATTTGGCGAAACAGATTCTTCCCGCTTTGTAGATATGGTGAATGTGTATGATCCAGGGCTGAATCAGCAATTTCGAGATGCGGCAGATGAAAGAGGGATCACCTTACATGAAGGTGTTTATATTTGGTTTTGTGGCCCCAGTTTTGAAACACCTTCAGAGATAAAAGCTGCTAAACATTTAGGCGCGGATGCGGTGGGGATGTCCACCGTTCCGGAAGTGATTCTTGCCCGATTCTTTGGTCTAAAAATTTCAGCGGTTTCCATCATTACAAATATGGCTGCCGGAATGAATGAAGTTGCATTAAGTCATGATCACACCATGGAAAATGCAACCAAAGCGGCCAAAGACATCCATGCGCTTTTGGGGGAATTTCTTTTAAAATATGAAACAGCATTTTAATAAGCTTAATAATCATTTGTTGAGCCTTTTGATATAACCACATCATTATAGGTTAAATATGCTCCCTCAGGAAATCATCCGAAAAAAGCGAGACGGACTTTCCCTAAGTGCTGATGAAATTCAATACTACATTGATGGCATTTCCAATCTGACCATCACTGAAAGCCATATTGCTGCATTCTCTATGGCTGTTTTGTTTAAAGGCATGTCGGTTCAAGAGACATTCCATCTCACGGATCAAATGTTGCAGTCAGGGGAAAAATTAAAATGGCAGGATTTAAACGGGCCGGTGATTGACAAACATTCTACTGGAGGCGTAGGGGACAAGGTGAGCCTCATACTGGCACCCATTGTGGCATCATGTGGTATATTTAATCCCATGATCTCTGGTCGTGGATTAGGACATACAGGTGGCACGTTAGATAAATTGGAATCTATTCCGGGATATAATACTGCGCCGGATAATACACTGTTTCGCCATGTAGTGAAAACTGTGGGTTGTGCTATTATCGGGCAAACTAAAAATCTTGCACCAGTAGATAAGGTCATTTATGCTGTCCGAGATGTAACCGCAACAGTGGAATCGGTCCCCCTAATTACCGCATCCATTCTATCCAAAAAATTGGCAGCAGGTTTGGATGGGTTGGTCATGGATATTAAAACAGGGAATGGTGCTTTTGCAGATCATCTAAAATTTGCTAGAGATATTGGGAAAAGCATCATCAGTGTTGCTAAAAAATTTGGAATGAAAACATCTGCAATGATCACCGATATGAATCAACCCCTTGGTTCTTCTGTGGGTAACACCTTGGAAGTAATGGAAACCATCGATTATCTGAAAGGAAAAAAGCGGGATCCCCGACTTCATACAGTGATATTGTCCTTAGCTGCAGATATGTTAATAGTTTCAGGATTATATGATTCAAAAGAAGATGGTCTCAAAAAAGCTATCGATGTTTTAGATAATGGAAATGCAGCAGAGAAATTTGAAAAAATGGTTTCTGATCTAGGTGGCCCTAATAATATTATGGAAAACAATTATCCCCATTTTAATCCTGCAACAGTGCAGAAACAGATTTTTGCACCACAATCCGGATTTATTTCTCAAATTAAAACGCGTACCGTGGGGATGGCCGTTGTTGAATTGGGCGGCGGTAGAAAAAAAGTCAGCGATGTGATTGATCACAGTGTAGGATTCAGCGAGATGTTGGGATTGGGAGAAAAAGTTGAAAAGGGACAACTCCTGGCTACGGTCCACGCCCAAAATGAAAATGATGCGAATCGTGCCATTGAGATGATTCAACAGGCATATTATATAAGTGACTCAAAGGTAGAGCCTTCTTCGATTATAATTGAAAGTGTTAAGTAATTTTTATTAAAAAATGAAAGAACCAATAATAATAAAACGCGGTCTTGAATTAGAGTTGAGAATTGAATCATTAGCCTATGGCGGCATGGGATTGGCACGGAAAGATGATTTTGTTATTTTTGTGAAAGGGGGTATTCCAGGACAAACCGTACAGGCTCTTGTTTATAAAAAGAAAAAAGGATTCGCCGAAGCTCGTGTATTGGAGATACTCGAAGAATCGCACAATACCGTGGATGCGCGATGTAGTCATTTTGGTGTCTGTGGCGGATGTAAAATTCAGAATTTATCCTATGAAGAGCAACTTAATGAAAAAGCACAACAAGTGGAAGATGCCTTTCATAGGTTAGGTGGTTTTAATGATTTCAAAATGGATAACATAGTGGGTGCAGACCCTATTTTCAATTATCGAAATAAAATGGAATTCACATTTTCGCCTTATCGCTGGGTTCTAGAATCTGAACCGAAAGATGTGGATAAAACCTTTGCACTGGGCTTGCACATTCCAGGCCGATACGACAAGATCTTAGATATCAATGAATGTCACATCCAGCCGGGAATTGGAAATCAAATTTTGAAAATCACACGTGATGTTTGCCTTAAGCATGAGGAGTTAAAACCATATGATCCAAAATCTCATATCGGATTTTTACGCTATCTAATGTTGCGCTACGGTATAAATACAAATCAAATTATGGTTAACATAGTAACCGCTTACGATGATCTGGATAAATTAGCACCCTTAATTGATGCGCTCTTAGAGCAAATACCCGAAATCACATCCATGGTAAATAATGTAAATACGCGAAAGTCAGATGTCGCTTTTGGTGAATTTGAAACGCTGGTTTTTGGTGAGCCATTTATCCAAGAAACTATAGGTGACTTAACATTCGAAATATCAGCGAATTCATTTTTTCAAACAAACACGTTTCAAGGAAAGCAACTTTATGATGAAATAGTAAAAGCAGCAAGACTAACCGGGTCAGAAATAGTTTTTGACTTGTATTGTGGCACGGGAACCATTGGGCTTTATTTAGCCAATCAGGTGAAAGAAGTTTATGGCTTTGAAGTAATCCGGTCCGCATTAGAAAATGCAGAAAAAAATGCTCAACAGAATAAAATAACCAATGCCATATTCTTAAAAGCGAATCTGGACACTTATTTTAAAACAGGACAACTACCCCGGAGAATACCAAAACCGGATGTGGTAATAATTGATCCGCCCCGGGCAGGTATGCATCCAGACATGACCAATTATTTACACAAATTCAAAGCAGAGAAGATTGTATATGTATCCTGCAACCCCACAACACAGGCTAGAGACGCAAAAGTGTTGGCAGAGAAAGGTTATGGGATTAAAAATGCCGTTATGGTTGATATGTTTCCACACACCCCACATATAGAAACAGTAATTTTATTTTCGAAGTAATGCTTTAGAGAAACGAGATTCTGGTATGTCTGTATCAAAGGTAATTTCATCGATCAACCATTCCGTTCCCTTGCTGTTTCGCTTTAGTTCATCCTTATAAATAAACCGGGATGGGAACCATCTGCCCTGTACCTTTTTTATTCCGTCCATGGTGGATGTTTTTAAAAGCTTGCCGCTTTTGGCGTAAAGTTCCTCTTTCATAGGGAGCAGGTATTCCTTATCGATCCACGCCCTGCGTATAGGATAGGATAACCCTTTCACTTTTGTCTCCAACAACATAATCCAGTGATCTCGCCCATCTATTTTAATAGAGCCTTCTAATGTGGCTTCGTATAACTCAACGAGTGGACGGTCTTCCATCATATCGTTGTAAGACATATCTGAACCCATGACCGATTGACGCAGCATATGTCCGGAAATCTGGATCACTCGATCTGTCTGGGGTGAGTAGGTCCAGAGTTTATCACCGTCTTTCAGCATTTTCGTGCCTGCTTCCCGAGGAGGAGAAAGATATTCAGTAAACGCTTTATCGATACCAACAACCCAGTTCTTGGATTCAATAGTACGGCTGGAGCGCCGTCCATGGACAATCATTTTACTGGTTAATATCCGGTTTTTTGCGTTCAGGTTATTGTCCATGGCCTCGATAATATCCTGCACGGACATATCATCTGCTTGAGCAAAGAGAAATGTAAAAGATAGAAAAGAAATAATAATCTTTCTCATGTTTCCAGTTCCTTAAATAATTGCGCCATTTCCCGTTTGTATATGGCCAGGCCCGCCAGCATGGTCCCCAGTACTGTGGCCAAAACACCGGGTATAAAGCCAATATAAAAAAGATCGGGTGTGACCTGGGCGTAGAAAATATTGGGCATAACCATGGACGAATTTGAAAGTGCTTCTATCCCCTTTGTATAATCTATACCATTCTCTTGAACATAATAGGTTAGAGCAAGCCCAGTTCCTGTACCAATCACCGTTCCTGTTAACCCTATAATTACCGCTTCAGAGATCATAGAGCGGTACACCTGTCCCTTGGACTCACCCATGGCCAGGCGTAGACCTACTTCGCCATAGCGGCGCAGACCATTCATAAGACCCATATTCCAAAGCACAACCATAACAACCACTAGAAAAATTCCACCCATAATTGCCAGCATTGCTTCACTTATGTCTACCATGGTACCCATCTGATTCCCATCACGCAGGGCGAGCATAAAGGGGCTGAAAATATCCATACTATCACTTTCTGCTTTATTATATTGGTCTCGAAGAGTCACGGCCGCTTCATCATCATAATACAAGGAGTGAGTAAACCCCAAAATTGCTGAAGCAGCATTTTCCATATCTAAAGCAAGACGAGCGCTAGACAAATCAACAAGCATCATTTGTTTGTCTGTTTGGCCTTTTCTCAGGTTGAATGTCCCTGACACGTTGAAATTGTAAGTTGTAAAAGCATTATCCATGGTTGAGCCAATGAATGTGACACTTTCACCAGCCTTTATATTTAATTGATTCGCCATTTTTGAACTGATAATTGCATCATCTCTATTTTTTGGTAGTTTTCCGCTCACAAGTGATCTTTCAAGCTCCCAGATCTCTACCTGTCGCGATCCATGAGAAAAGAAATCAATACCAAAGGCAATAACTGGGCCTTGAGCTTTTGTTTCACCATTTTCATCTGGGACATCCAAAAGCCCCGCAAAGATGATCCGTGGTGACCAGAAAAAATCAGGATAATCCCGACTCAAGTCATTAATCAACTGGTCCACATCCAGCAAAGCCAGATCATTAGGCATAAGCTGACTCTCTTTATTATAGGCGCGGGTTACAATTTTTTCATGGCCCGTTAATATGACGGCAGTATCAAGAAGTAAACTGTTCATCGAACCTTTCATAAAGCCAATCGTAAAAATAACCAGAGCAACCGTGAGAGTAATGACCAAAACGGGAAAAAGGCTTCGGGAACGGTCCCGGAGCAATCCTTTAGTTAAAAATTTGATCATGCTACCGCCTTTCCCCGTAAAGCATCAGTAGGTTTCATTCGGGCAATGCGACGAGAAGGGATATAGCTCACAATAAGTACAATAATTGATACAAGGATGGTGGTTGATACAACAAGCCCAATGGTATAAACTGGAATCAAACGTTTGGCCATAATCATCCCCATCTCTGTATAATCAATGGGCAGGGGGATCCCATACGCACCAAAATACCAGAGTATGGGGCCAAAGAAAATCAACGTTGTCGCTGCGGACAGCACCGCATTGAGGCCTCCTTCTAGGGTGAAAAGTCCCACCACTCGGGGACGTGTCATCCCGATAGCCATAAGTGTGCCAATTTCTCTTCCACGGCGAAAGATAGATAATACCTGGGCATTAAAGATGCCCATAGCGGCCAGGGCTAATATAATCATATACATAACCTGGGCGCCCGGTTTGTCTGCTTCGATGATGGCTTCCATGTCCTGGACCAGATAGTTAATATCACGGGGAATCCAATCCCCATTGCCTTGTACTAGCGGAACTCCTTTTTCATAAGTAACATAGGTGGCTTCTCCTTCCATGGCCAGCATGGATTGGGCTTTCTTAAGTGGTATCCAAATGTGGCCCATATCCAGTTTGAAATTCTCCGTATCCATAATGTGTACCACGGTTCCTTCATTGGCGTCATAGGTAAGGTCTGCATCCAGCCAACGAATGGTAAAGGCGTCACCTACTTCAAGCTTGGATTCGCTGGCCATTCCTTTTCCTATCAGTACCGGTATGGCAATATCTTCATGCCCGAAAAGTGCATCTGTTGGCATGTTAACAATATTCTGATCAGGTGGAATGCCCTTCATAATGGTAGGCATGATGCGACCTCCAGGATAGATGGATGCCTGGCTCACCAGAACCGGGAATGCTTTTTTTTCATCTACCAGAGTTTGTACTGCTACGGGCGGTACTGAATGTGCATCTTCAAAAGTCATAGGATTCAGAGGGTCATATTTTGGGTGCCAGTAGGCACCGCCAGCAATCTCGGTATCCATGGTAACCTGCTTGGTATGTTGGAGCATGCCATCATACATGGCCGACATAAACAAGATCAGGAAAAATGAAAAAGCGGTCACAAGAACATTTAAAAAAGTTCGTAGCCTGGCCCCCAAGAGATTTTTCAGTGCAATTTTTAAAAGCATTTCTAATCGTGAGCCTTGGGATTATCAATAATCTCATCTTCGGTTATTTCTCCATCATGCAGGTGAATGATACGTTTCTTTTCACGCGGCCATGACTGCCCGTCATCTTCTGACTCCCAAAACGACATCGTGCCGGGATCTCCACGGTCTACTACGAAGGCAATAAGCCGTCCATCGTCGGTGACCGCTGGAGCAGCAATCTGCCCGGGAATAGCGGTTGCAGCTGGCTGCTGTTTTGCACCCGTACCACTTTCATCCAGAGAACCGTGAAGCAGATGCACCTTGAGGTCACTTTGAGCCGAACGGTCATGGGTCCAGAACAGACCTGAGAATGCCCCTTTTTCCTGCCTGCAGCACAAACGTTGATCCCAGTAGTAAACTCGATCCTCTGGGTCTCTGGCAACCAGCCATGGCGATTCAAAAGAACGTCCACCGTCAGAGGAAACCAACAGCCATGCTCCGTGCCTAGCAGGAGCTGGGTCATCAAACTCCTTGAAACTCTCAAATGCAAAAGCGATACGGCCATCAGACCATTTCATGACCGGTCCAGTACTGGCACAACCGGTTAGACCTGGAGTAGAGATTTCCTGCCATTTACCCCAACTCGCGCCTTCGTCGTCAGAAACACAAAACAGCAGTCGACTATGAAGAATCCCTTCCGTATCAGGATCAAAAAGAGGTCGATCAGGATCACTGCGATCAAACCAGGTCGTAAAAAGTAACAACCGACCTGGCTCCACCTCAACCATTTCAGCAGAGGCGAGAGAACCTGGCACATCTTCAGACATGCCTGCTGTATTCATGACCCAAATGGCCTTTCATCGTAGTGAAATAGGCCTGGCTTCAGCAAGTGCGGTAATGATGTTCCTAACAGTACTAGCCGTTGTTGTCCCTTACCTTTATTCTGAACTGAGGAGGCAGGATGCAAACACTTGATTTTCAAAAGATGGAAAACATAGAACGTTCCGCTTCCCGTAGACGTACCTTTTATCGCTGGCTCCTATTTATAATTCTTGGGATCTTCGCCTTATACTATCTTGCACCACTTTATGTAATGATTATAACTTCTCTAAAGACCATGGAAGAAATAAGGCAAGGTAACCTAATGACTTTTCCCAGAGAAATAATATTCGATTCATGGAAGACAGCTTGGAGTGGTCGTGGTGGAATCGATGCTGGTAACGTTTTTCTTCGCCCCTTCTTCTGGAACTCATTAAAAATGGTAGTCCCTGCAGTCGTGATTTCAACTTTCCTTGGTGCATTGAATGGTTATGCTCTTACCAAGTGGCGTTTTAAAGGAGACAACCTCATATTCCTTTTGTTCCTCTTCGGTTGTTTTATTCCCTACCAGGCAATTCTGCTACCCATGTCTAGAACACTCGGATTTCTTGGAATGTCAAATTCAATCAGCGGATTGGTACTAGTTCATACTGTATACGGATTAAGCTTTACGACTTTATTTTTTCGTAATTACTATATTTCTATTCCTGACGAAATGATCAAGGCTGCCAGGATCGACGGAGCAAGTTTTTTCAAAATTTTCTTCAAGGTTCTACTACCTATTTCTGCACCTATTGCAGTAGTTACTGTAATCTGGCAGTTCACAAATATCTGGAACGATTTTCTCTTCGGCTCTTCTTTCTCCTTTGGAGAAGCAGCACCAATCCAGGTAGCACTCAACAATATGGTTCTGACCAGTACCAGCGTCAAAGAATATAATGTAGACATGGCTGCAGCATTCATAGCAGGCACCCCAACTCTGCTCGTTTATGTTCTGGCTGGCAAATACTTCATCCGTGGACTCACTGCAGGTTCAGTAAAAGGATAAGAATGACACTATTTAAAGTCAGCAATCTTACAAATATTTAAGGAAAACAATGGCAACTTTGAAAGTCAGTAATCTAACCAAAAATTTCGGCAACACACAGGTACTCAAGCAAATAAATCTAGAGGTAATTG
>CAJWLO010000005.1 GCA_913043235.1 uncultured Fidelibacterota bacterium | reverse complement strand
TAGTCAATTTATAAATTGCTTCTTCTAATGAAATAACTTTTTCTTCACGAACATATTTCCCCAGCAATCTTGCAAAATTGCCATAGGCCCGAGGGTGAGGATTAAATTTTAAGAATTCACCTTCCGGTGCAATTGATCCTGCGTCTGAACCAAAACTCATATAGGGTAATTGAATCTGTTTTTTCACATTTTCTTCAGACATGAGAAAATAAACCACACCAACACGACTGCCATCCTGAATGACAAAGTCCATGGCCACATCCGCATAATGCTTTCCTTCTTCATCAGCTACATCCTGAAGTGTTTTTCCAATATATTTGCGGAGATCAGGATTACGAAAATTTGAAAAAAGTACACCATCAGGCCCGGCCAAATAACCCAAATTTTCCCATTTATCTGTATCCTGAGTCATTTCAATCTTTACTTTCTCACGAATGATTGGATCCTTTAACCGTTCAACCCATTTCTCATATCCGCCCTCCTGTACCCAAGGCGGCATATAGGCATTTAAACCTGTGGCACCAGCAATATATGTGTACATGTCAGTACTGATCTCCAAGCCACTTTCTCTTGCTTTATTGATCTTTTCAATGGCCAGATCCATCTTGTAGTGATTAGGTTTTCCACCTGCTTTTAAATGATAAACCTCCGCACGGATATTTGCTTCTTTTGAAATGGTAATTAATTCATCCAGCGCTTCTAGGAATTGGTTGCTTTCACTCCGTATATGGGAGATATACATACCATCATATTCCGATACGACTTTGCAGAGTGCAATTAATTCTTCAGTAGAAGAATAAAATGCAGGCGCATAAATCAAAGAGGAGCCTATACCTAGAGCACCTTCTTCCATGGCCTCTCTGACCAATGCTTGCATATTTTTTAATTCTTCTTCTGTAGGTGGCCTATCTTCAAAACCAATCTCATGGATTCGTAAAGTGGTAGCTCCTAAAAATGATGCTATATTAGTTGATACACCTCGTTTTTCTAATGATTCTAGATATTCACCTAATGTGGTCCAATCCACTTCATATTTGAATTCATTCATGTTTGCCCGTTCTTGGGCCTTCATCTCTTCATTCAAAGGGCCCATTGACCAGCCTTCACCAAAAACCTCTAGTGTTACACCTTGCTTGATATCGCTCAAAGAGCGACCATCAGCAATGAGCGATGTTGTGGCCCAACTTAGCATATTGATAAAACCGGGAGCAACAGCTAATCCCGCTGCATCAATTTCAGTTTTACCTTTTGCAGAAATTTTTTCTCCAATCAATACAATTTTATCATCTTGGACTGCAACATCTCCTACATATGGTTCAAATCCATAACCATCGTAAATCATACCATCCCTTATTACTACATCATATGTATCACAACCAAACATCAAATACATAAAAAATATAAATACTGTACTCTTTTTATTTATTCTCCCTCTCATTCTCCCTCTCATTCTCCTATAATATTTTTTTAGCAGAACGTCTATCAATTTTATGCTGATTATTTTTTTTCATTTATTAACCTCCTAAATGAGTTACAAAATATACAAAATAATCTGTTGCCTTAATTGGGATATTTATAATAATAATGGAGTATTATTGTTTAAGTTTGTCAATAAATTAAAAGAGGTTAATGATGAAAAGACATATTTCAATTATTATTTTATCTATTGTATTACTTTCAGGTCAAAATGATTCATATGACATAGTTTTGATGGGTGGTCGTGTTATGGATCCTGAAACGAGATTTGACGGTGTACGTAATGTTGGGATTCGTGGCGATAGAATTGCTGAAATAAGTTCGAGGCCATTAAATGGTGATACCGTAATTAATGCTAAAGGCCTAGTAGTCTCACCTGGTTTCATTGATCTTCACGCTCATGGTCAAACCAATGATGCACATCAATACCAAGCACGGGACGGGGTAACCACTGCACTTGACATGGAAGCTGGGGCTGCATTTTTTAGAGAGTTTATTGCGGCAAAAGAAGGAGAATCTATACTAAACTATGGTGCCACTGCTCCCCATGCATTTTTAAGAGCATCTGCAATGGATGCCAACCAAAAAATTGTAAGAGATATGTCTAATCGAATCAAAAAAGAAGGTCTTAATTTGGGAGGCCTCGTTAGTAAACTTTTTGACCCTGAGCTAAGTCCTGCAAGATATAAATCACTTAGTCAAAAAGAAATAGATCGTTCACATAAGTTAATTAATCGTGATCTGGAAGCAGGTGCGTTAGGCATAGGGGTTGCGCTAGGGTATTATCCTGGTGCTACAGCAGATGAAATATTTAAAGTATATCAATTTGCTACTAAAATGGATGTGCCGGTTTATACTCATACACGAGGATTCGGTCTACCTGGTCTTCAAGAAGCCATGGCAAATGCAACAATGTCTGGTGCGTCAGTCCATTTGGTTCATGCCAATAGCATGTCTCTGGGAGAAATAGAAACAACCTTATCTATGGTAGAGTCTGGACAAAAATTAGGAATAGATATTACGACAGAAGTATATCCCTACACGGCTGCTTCTACAGATATCCAATCAACAATTTTTGATGAAGGATGGAAAAACACTCTAAATATCACTTATCAAGATCTACAATGGGAGGCTACTGGTGAGCGGCTTAACAGTGAATCCTTTTATGAATATAGGAAAAAAGGTGGTCTTTTAATTATGCATATGATGAAGCCGGAATGGATTAGAAAAGGGGTTAGCAGTCCAATAACCATGATTGCTTCTGATGGTGTTCCTTATGCTCCTGGTGCACATCCAAGATCAGCAGGTACCTATGCTAGAGTCCTAGGTAAATATGTACGCAAGGAACGGGTAATGGATTTGATGACTGCGTTAGAAAAGATGACAATTATGCCAGCCAAGCGTTTAGAAGGCACTTCTCCTATGATGCGAAATAAAGGTCGTATTCAAATTGGTGCTGATGCTGATATTACCATATTTAATCCCAAAACAGTCATAGATAAGGCTGATTTTAAAGGACTCAAATATTCAAAAGGTATAGAATTTGTATTAGTGAATGGTGTTTTCGTTGTAAAAGATGGAAAAAACGTTAAGAATACTTTTCCTGGTCGACCAATATTAGGAAAATATAGAAAATAAAGTTTTTAGTTATGCTTAGTGGGAAACAACAGAAGAATCAAAGTATATAAATTTATTTCAGCAATTCTTCAAGGTGCTTTCGTGCTTTATTAAAATGTGCTTTTAGATTTGGAATAGGTGAATCTTTATATCCATCAATAACTCTCTGTTCTGAAATATTAAGCAAATTAAGTAATTCCTCAGCTGATTTTCTTTTTGAATTACTATCTGTACTTCCAACATAACTGATCCATATTGGAGAAGTATGAGCAAAAGGATAACTATCCATTGCAGGCCAAATAATTTCACCGCCCATTGCTCTTGCTGCAATCCAGCCTCCAGGGGGTAAATTAATTTCTCCTTCATATGATTTAGTGCCAGGTTTATTTAATCCTTTGCCCTTCCAAATAACATTACCGTTCATAATTACTTCTACACTATCAACTGCTAATGCACTATGAACGTCTAATCTCCATTTGACTGTTTTTTCACTTGCAATGGTCCCTCCCGGCATTATGCCACCAACTTTAAAATCTAAAATAGGGCCGTTGGTTACAAAGGACTTTCCGGTTTTTAGTGCATTAGAATAGGTTGACCAATCTTTTTTCCCTTCTGTAAATGCATAAACTCTTGTTGTACCAATTGCCATTGTACGATAAAAATTATTCATTACATCTGTACCACCAGATGGCGTGATTGGAACACCGATATTTAAAAATCGATACCATAATTTGCTTGTGCCAAGTTCATCACTCCAAAGACAAGCCACTTCCAAAAGATCAAATGCCCCTAATACACCATCGGCAACAATTTCTCTGGGCACTTGCCGCAGCCCAGTTTTAGTAAATGGATTCTTTCCCATGATTGGGTGCACATATAAGCTTAAGCCACCTTGATCCCTTGTGAAATTCAGTGGTACTATATTTGTCCGGTCATCTAGATTATATACCTGATACCCAGGACCCCATATCCATGGCCAAAATAAATCTTTATTTCCTAATAAGCCTAAATGTCCAAGAAAATGTGAACGAACCTCTTGGGAAAATATAATTAAAGGTTCATTAGTTGGAGATCTCCAACCCCAATATTTTTGATCCTCAAAACGATTATGTAAATTAGCTAATTGAGGCGTGGCAACATCAAGAGCCTCTCCAGCCATCATTGGATAAATATCATCTGGAGTTAGTTGATATTGTCCACCGTAATTTAAATGGAAATGATGATCACCTGAAATCCAACCATTATTTTTATTATCCCAGACCGATGATAAAAATAATGTAACATTCTTTGGTCTTGTTCGAGTAAGATTAATCTTTTTACTAGTGGTTGGAGTAGTAAGTCCTTTAACTGCTGAAATTTCAATGTCACCAAGTGGCACTGTTAATTCAATTCGACCAGATGAATAAAAGAAAACTTTTCCATTTTGGCCATCAAATCGACTTTGGGTCTTATCTGGAATAACAAAATGTCCATTTTTATCTTTCACAGTTAACCTAGATGCGGTCAATTTATTTGAGCCTTTTTCCTTTGTATTAATAATTAATCTGGTTGTTGGTTCTCCCCAATCCCATTCAGAGATTTCTATCGTCTCAACAGTCCCTCCAAATGATGAAATTCTTTTAAGGAAAAAAACCTCATCATTATTAGCTTCCGAAAAATATATCCATTTACTATCAGGACTCCAAGCTGGAGTCAATGGTAATCCTTCCGAAAACGTTAAAAATACCGTTGAGGAAGGGTCATCCATATTTAATAAACGAAGCTCATAATGTTCTTGTGTGGGCCAATTATATACAATTAGTTCGCCAGAGGGAGATAAGGCCGGTCTTATCATCGACATATTTCGCTCAGATATTAAAATTTTATGTGTAGAGTCTGTCAGAGATACAAAATTATTATTATCATTGGGTAATATCTGACGACTCCTAATTTCATTAGAACCACGTTTATATAAATATATTAATTGATTTCCATTTGGATGTGGTTGGGGCTTTAGTTGAATACCAGGTGCTTCAAATAATAATGAATCTTTATCGCTAGTAAGTGAATATTGCCAAATATCAAAAGTACCCAATTTTGCAGATCCATAATAAAGCAATTTCCCATCGGTTGAAAAAACTGGATCAAGGTCTATTGCAGGAGAGTTTATCACCTTCTCTTCACTTGCATTAAGTAAATTATAAATTACAATCCAAGTATCAGATCCATTATCTCGTACAAATGCGATGCGTGATCCATCAGGAGACCAACTGGGGCGAAAGTCCATAGACCCACCGTTAGTTAGACGTTTTGCAATACCTGTTTCTAAATTAAGTAACCAAATCCAACCTCGTGATGAGAATGCCACTGTTAGATTATCAGGCGAGACTGAAGGGCCTATCGGCCCAATCGTGAGTGTCGGTAATTCGTACCCTTCAAGGTAAACATGATGACTCATTCCAGATATTTTTGGATATCTGTTAGTCCACTGAGAAAAAGTAAACGATCCCAGTAAACTGTTTATTATAATTAATGTTTTAATAGTTTTCATATTCTATATGATATTATTTTTTATAAAATATTAAATAAGCAAATTTTTAGAGCTATTCAATGAATTCAATATAAAAAATAAACCCCCAAAATTTTGGGGGTTTATTTTTATTTAAATTGGATTTTGAAGAAGGAATACTACTGAGAAATATTTGGATTCCCATTAACTTCTACTGCAGGTAATTCAAAGCAAGTTAATGTGCCATATTCTGCTCCAGTTTGATCCACACCATTAGGGTGAATTGAACCAGCTTCACCAAGAAATGGTATATTATATGAAGTACCTCTAAATCGAATCATATCTACGAGTCTATGACCACCTTCTAAAAAGAAGTTTCTTCTACGTTCTTCTATTACCAAATCCATAATATCCGAAGGCGTTCCAGTAATTGCTTGTACACCTGCAGCTGCTCGCAATGTGTTCATATCTGCAATTGCGCCAGCGGTATTGCCACTTCTCGCTTTTGTTTCCGCAAGAAACATTAAAGCCTCTCTACCTGAAGCCATTACCATATCTGAGGCACGGCTCTGATGTTTTGTATCTGAATAGTAGAAAATTGTAGCAAAATCAAAGGTTAAAGTACCTTGTGTCACTACGCTCACACGTGTGTCAGGTGTATCAGTGGCTACCTGTGTTGGCATACCATCGGCATCTAAGCTTAATCCACGATAGTGATCTGCAATACTACCATGCTTAGATGTCTCATCATTCACATTATTCAAACCTTCAAAGATCTTATTGTAACGTGGACCTGAAGAACCATCTCGAGTTGAGTATTTAATATAATCCAAAGGAACTAGAGCCGCATCTGCTGCTGCACCAGACCAGTTTTCTAACCCCATTCGAGCACGGGCCCGACCGACTAAAGCCATATTTTTGATATCAGCACTAGGATTAAGATTGATAGCATCCGTGAATTTCTCTTCGGCTACTTTGAATACATCAGCTCTTGTCAATGCAGGGCCTCCATCAATCACTTGCCTACACCAAGTTTCAGCTAATCCAATCAGGGTAAAGCCGCCATAAGCCCTTACTGTAGCTTGCATCTCTTCTTTCCCATCTACACCTTCAAACCCTGCCAATCTAGTGAATATATCCTCAGATTGAAACCTAGCAGTGTGAAGTGGCGTATAGAGTTGATAGCCCCAATCACTACAAGGAGATTGACTATATCCGGCGTCAGTAGAATAAATTTTCCTTTGACCCCAATTTCTCATTGTCAAATTACCTGAGCCGGGCATCCACTCGTCTGAGTGATGTGAAGCAGCGCCAACAATATTGGCCCACGCACACTCTGCATCGCCAATCACAGAATTGACTAGTGTTTGAGCTAATGCGGGATTATCTAGAGCATCAGCCGTTACTCGTCCAGGAACATGTACATCTAGTACTTCATCCAGGTCAAATTCACAACCCGTTAATCCAAATAGGACAAAGATTGTAGAAATTGATAAAACGCATGTATTACGCATATTTTTTTTCATTTTTGTCACTTTCAAAAAATTATTATTTAACATTTTCTATTCTCCTTTATCCTTAGAAGGACACCCTAAGAGTTAAAAGCATAGTTCTAAGCTGTCCCCAACCCTCTTGGTTGTAAGCATTTAAACCCTCTGTAGCTCCACCTAATTGGTTACTTACTTCAGGGTCCATCTGCTCAGCACCAAAACCGCCTTCATCACCTACCCATAGGGTTGCTACGTTGTTCACTGAGAAGTTCAGGTTAGCACGTGAGATGCCTGGAACTCGATCTACTAGTGAATTAGGTAGATTATAACTGACAGACAAAGTCCTTAGCTTACCAAAACTACCATCAATAATTCCAGGTTGCCATAATCCTCCACCTCCGAGTGATTCATAACCAAGCAAAACCGGATCATTTCTCTCTTGCATTGCTTTGGAGTTAAGGAAGAATCTATGCTGTGCGGCAATATCTCCACTAACCATCGTTCTTCCACCAATCCAATCTATCAAACCATAAAAGGTTAAGTCACTATTAGCAGTTAAACTATTATTCAATGTTAATGAACCATAAAAACTACCTTCGGACTCAGGGATTGGCTGACCCCAGTAAACAGCAGGAGCTTCTGCACACGGAACTGCAGCTCCTCCGCCTCTTGAAAAGTTTGTCCCTGCAACCTTTGTACCGCCTTCACACATTACATTAGTTGCAACGGTTCGACCGGCAGCTGTAGTAGTTAAATCAGCAGATACAACTTTTCTCTGAAATATACCAGCTAATGGAAAACCCTCTAAGTTCATCTGGCCTTGTGAGGCAGCCTGAACAATAGGCGGTTGACCACCAAGACTAACAACTTCGTTTTTAGAAGTGGAGTAGGTCATACCAAAATTCAACAAAAGACCGCGGCTTCTAATTGGCGTTATATTAGCACCAAATTCAATACCTTCATTTTTTATTTCACCAATATTTCTGAATTGTGAACCAGGAAAACCCGTTGAAGGAAGCACAGGAACTGAAACAATCGCATTGTTGGTTCTTTGCTTAAAGATAGTGAATTCTACACCAGCAAATCCATTGAAAAGACCAGCATCAAAACCAATCTCTGTTTCTTCTCCAATTTCAGGCTCCAGATCAGGGTTACCAATATTATTTGGTGTTAACGTACCAGATCCACCTGGGCCAACAGATGGTGCATAAGTTCTTATAGCTGCAAATAAATCAGGTTGTCTACCTGCCTGTCCATAAGCAGCTCGAAGTTTAAATTCCGTAAGGAACGGAAGTGCATTTTGGAAGAACGGCTCTTCACTTAAGGCATAAGCGAGTGAATACTTTGGATAAACTACAAAGTCATAGTTCTTACCAAAAGAACTGTTATCATCACCACGCATTGCAGCAGTTAAGAAGATTCGATCATTCAAACCAATTTGTTGTTGGATATAAACTCCAAAAGTCTTGTTTTGAAGAAATTCTTCATCAGCAGTTTTTGTTGCACCTGAAGAAATTGTCTCGAGTGCTTCAACTGGGAAAGTTTCCCCATATCCGTATACAATCTGCTGTCTTCTTTCATAATACTGAACACCAACCGAAGTAATCGAGCTTAAGAAGGACATAGGTTGTAAAGTTGCATTAGCATTATAATCAATAGTAGTATAGTTTGACCTTGATTGTAGGACTGTCTTTCTACCATTGTTTCCAAAATTACCTAAATTACCAGTAGCTTTATATAACTCGGTACTTCTTGTATTACCCATGTCTCCGCCAATGGTTAACCTGTGGTTTAACCAAGGGAATGGATCATGAGTAGCTGAGGCATTCCATGTAGTTCTATCGAGATCTTGAAATCCTTCAATTTCATTTGCATATGCTTCAGGAAGGTAAGCAATATATCCTCTATAAGGACCATCTAGTGCATTGGGAAGACCGGTATTCGGCTCACAGCCCGGCGCGGGGCAAGCCCAGATTATAGCTGTAGGAAGAGGCTGTTGAGCAGATGAAAACTGAGTTCTACTCTGTACGGTTCCTAAACCAAAACTAAGTCTTAAGGTAGGTGTTGGCAGAAGGGTAAGATTCGCTCTTCCACTAATACCTTTTTTCCAGTTATAAGGAACAATTCCATTCTCATCATTCCAACCAGCAGACACATAATAAGTATGGTTATCACCACCACCACTTACATCAAGGTTATGCGAACGAATGTCTCCATCTTGAAACCAAGTCATACCATTCTTAGCATCTTCTGCAACAACATTAACCTCAACAATTGTTCCTGGCGCCTTCCCATCTTTACCAGTACTGGTATAGTAAACTGGCATAAAGTATGTTTTTGGATCTTCAGGAAGTGAATTTGATCCTGCTTTTGCAGTATAATTAATTCTTGCTTTACCTTTACTACCTTTTTTAGTAATAATCTGTATCACACCATTTGATGCTTCTGTGCCATAAAGCGTTGCAGCTGCAGGTCCTTTTAACACTTCAATTTTTTCTATTTCCTCTTGACTGAAATCATTAATTCTAGAAGGTGCTTGTGCACCATCAAAACCAATACCACCAAATCGTGTTTCATTATCCATTCCATTGACTCGGACTCCATCAACAACTACAATCGGAGTACCAGCTAGTGTCATTGAGCTTACGCCTCGAATTCTAGATGTACCGCCAGTACCAACTTCACCGCCACTATCCATGATCCTTACACCTGGGATAGTAGCACTAATCATATTTGTAATATCTGGTCTTGGCGCTAGTTCAACTAAATCCGATACATCTAATGAAGCAATAACATTGCCTAAGGCTTTTTTCCGCTGCTCACCTGCAGTACCTGTTACTATAACTTCATCTAGACCAACCGCCGAGCGATTTAATGCAAAGTCTAATGTTGTTGTTTGGCTTAAATCTACCTCCTGACTAAGGGAAGCGTAGCCAATATAATTTGCGACGATAGTTACAGGACCATCTGTAGGTGCATTTGATATGCTATAGTTACCATCCGCATCTGTTGCAGAACCAAGATTTGTTCCTTGGATAATAACATTAGCACCCAATAGTGCATCGCCAGATTCAGAATCTGTTACTTTACCTGTTATAGTGTTTTGACCGACTAATATTGCAGACAAAACGAGTATACTTAGGACTAATGAAGATTGCTTCATTTTTTCACCCTCCATATGTGATTTTAAGCTTTTTTAGCCACTCCTGCATGGCTTTTTGAGCTGCGAATTTAATAAACAATTCTACTTATGCAACAATTTATTATTTATTATTTATTATTTATTATTTTTGAGTAGAATCATTGTTTTTTATAGACTAAGCTGCCGGAAATATAAACCCGATCTACCCATGTTTTTATACTTAAGGGGTCTCCATTTAAAACAACTAAATCTGCTTTTTTACCTATTTCAATACTGCCAACTTGGTCATCAATATTTAAAATTTCTGCGGCACTTAACGTTAAACTTCGTAGTACTGATTTTTCAGACATTCCGTACCCTGTAGATATAGCGGCATCGATTAATAACCATTTCCCCGTAATTCCTTTTGCAAGAGAACCTAAACCATAAGAAAAGCTCCCAAAAGCTACCTTCACACCTGCCTTATCTAACCTACCAGCTAACCCTTCATCGATTGATGGATATTCCGAATGCTCAGGAATCTCATCACCAGAAATATATGGATGGGATACTGGCCCAAGGATAACAGGAATCTTACGTTTTACAATTTCATCGATATAACTGTCAGATGATGCTCCACCATCAATAATTAAGTCAAACTTAAATTCGGTTGCTAGATTCATTGAAGCTCTGATATCGCCAGGGCTATTTGCTTGAATTCTAGCCGGAATTTTTCTATTCAACATTAGACCGATAGATTCCATACTTAAATTTCTGGGATTATCATTTTTGCTTAAATATTCCTGAGCTTTTATAAAAGTTTCTCGGAGCTGAGATATGGCAGCCATTTTTGTGACAGGTGTCCTGTTATCTTTTCTATTTAATTTGCCAGGCTTTGAACCCAAGGTCATATCAATAGCTGATGGAATCTTAAGAATCATTGCTTCGAATGAAGGTGCAGCAGTTTGAACAACAGCTCCCTGACCACCTAAAATTGTGGCGTCGCCTGGAGCTATATAGATTGTTGTTATTCCGCCGCTCAGAAGGTCATTCGCGCGTATTTCCCCGGATCCATCACCAAAATCCCCAAATGGGTAATATGCTTCAATAATTCTTAATTCTGGAGAAATAGGTTTTAATGTTTCATTTAAGTCGTTAGGGTCAATACCATAATAAGTCATGGCATCAATAAGACCAGGCATCACTATTTTGCCACCTATATCAATAATCTCAGCTTCTTTAGGAATTTTGATGTTTTTCCCGACGGCTTTTATCCTTCCTTTATCGATCAATATCGTCCCATTAATTATATCTCCATCCGAAATTGTTATAATTTTCCCGCCCTTTAGAGCTATGGCTTGGGCATAAAGCGCATGATTAATAATTAACAAGAATGATGCACACAGATAGATTAAATATTTCCTAGTAAAATTGTATCTTATCATATTAATCATTTATCCCGTTGCTCAATAGAACGATCAAAAGCTTTCTTCCCATCGATATAAACCTTTTCAATGATGGACTTGGGCTCATACCATGTACCATTAATTACTATAAAATCCGCATCTTTTCCTTCTTCCAATGAGCCGACACGGTCACTCACTTTTGCAATCATAGCCGGATTAATTGTAACAGCTTCCAAGGCGGACTGTTCAGTCATACCATATCGTATTCCCATTCCTGCATTACCTCGCTGCCATTTTGATGCTACTACAGGGTCATCTGTATGAAAAGCGAAAAGAATACCATGATCATTCATTATTTTACCTGTATACATCACACTATCACTGATACCAATTCTTGCGAATAAGGGCATCCCAACAACTTTAACGTTACGTTTAGCAATTTCTTTGGGCACTTTATATGCTTCTGTTGAATGGTGTAGTGTCAGATCGAAGCCAAACTCATCTTTTAACCTTAAAATAGATAAAATATCATGCGCCGAGTGTACATGCGATCTAATTCTATCTTTACCTGATAAAACGTCTGCAAAAGCCTCTAGGGCCAAATCTTTTTCAGGACGTGGAGTATCTTTCTTATTCTTTTTCCATTCTTTTATTTTTTTATCGTATTCTTTTGCTTTTATGAATTTTTCTCTCAATAATGCAGTTGTCCCCATGCTGGTCTTTGGTGAATTTCTCTTTCTGCCCATAGCAATTTTAACACCACCTTTTTCCTTGAGGACCCTTTCTTCAATTGTACCACCCCATGTTTTAATTACGACTGCTTGACCTGAGGAGACTTCTCCGCTTCCTGGTCCGGTAACAACAGTTGTAACTCCACCTTTATAAACTTTTTCCCAATAAGAAGAGTCAGGAGATAAAATATCAATAATTTTGTGTTGTGGACCAAATACCACTGGAAATTCATTTAGGTTTTCTGGATCAGTCCCAATATGGGAATGGTTATCTATGAAACCCGGCACAATTTCATAATTTGAATAGTCTAGTATTTTAGCTTTCGATGGTATCCTAATATTTTTTCCAACTGCTTTAATCTTCCCGTCCTTTAATAAAAGGATACCATTTTTATATACTTTTCCTTTATTGGCCGTATAGATTATTCCCGCTTTTACTGCAATTGTCTGGCAGTATAGCATGGATGAAAACAACGTAATTATAATTGGAATGTATTTTATCATCATTTTTGCAAAAAATAATCTAGTTGAAATAAAAACTCTTATTTTTTCTTAAAATACCTTGGTGCACCATCTAAGGATCTTTCTAGATAAACCACCTCATTCTTGGCATTAAAGTGAAATGAAATAAATTCATTGCCATATCTTGCTCGCTCCCTTGGCTCATCCCATCGTACCCGAAAAGTATCATAATGCCAATGGTTTAATGTGCCATTTAAAGCATCTCCTCGAGAAATAATTAGCTTATCGCCACTGACTGATATTGTCATTTCACCATAAAATTCATGATTATAGTCACCTGCATATCCTGAGTTTTGCAATCTTGTTTCTGTGCTAAAAACTCTTCGAGAATCAACATCATTTCTTAGACTATCAAGGCGTGCCATACTTTTATCATAAGATTTCTTTGCATCTCCTGACCAATCGATATCATCAGCTAGACCCATAAAGGCATCAATAATTTCATAACCTACTAATGTGGATGCGCGACTGCCTCCATTATTAACAACTACCCAGCCTAGATCAATATCAGAGATAAAACCAATCCAAGTTATAAAACCATCAATACCACCTCCATGACTCACCATTTTATGCCCTCTATAATCTGAGACTCTAAACCCTAAGCCGTATAAACTAAAATTTGTTACTTGATTTGGCGTGGAATAAGACATATGCATTTGAGGTGTATGCATCTCATTCATCACTTTTTCACTTAATATTCTTTTACCTTCAAACTCACCTTTATTCATATTTAATCTTATCCAATTAGCCATTTCTAATGCATTTGAATACACCGAACCTGCTGGAGCAATATTATCCAAATTGCGATCTTCAATGGGCTCAAGTTTTCCGCTGTAATCGACAATTCCATGAGGAGTGGCAACATTACTTCTTTTGGCCAAATCTTTAAGGTTTGTGACGCTTGTTCTCATTTTCAGAGGTCTAAAGAATTTTTTATACATTACATTATCCCAACTATCACCATGTATTTCACCTGAGACCAATCCTGCCGTCAAATACATTAGATTCTGATAGTGATAATTAGATCTAAAACTATATGCTGGTTTTAGATAGCGTATTTGATGAAAAACTTCTTGTAGATCCATCGGAGATCCAAACCAAACTTGATCGCCTCGGGTTAATCCACTTTTATGTGTTAATAAATCACGGACTCTCATCTCAGCCGTCGCATATGCATCATACATACGGAAACCGGGCAATACATCTATAACTCGATCATCCCAACTTAGTCTACCCTCATCAACAAGCATACCCAATGTGGCAACTGTCATTGCTTTGGTAGTAGATCCAACCGCAAATAATGTCTTTTCATCTACTTTAGCTGACTTACCTAATTCACGAACACCAAATCCATTTGCATAAATAACTTTATCACCTTTGATAATCGCTACCGCCATTCCAGGAATATCCCAATCTTTACGAATCTGTTCAATTTGCTGTTCTAATCCTTGAGGTATAGACTCCTGCTGCATTCCTTGAACATATGTAAGCATAAATAAAAATAATGCTGTAGAGATCATTGATTTTGTTAGTTTATTGTATTTTTTCATTTTACTCCTCCTAATCTAATTTATGAAAATATGTTGGATTTCCATCAATGATTCTTTCCAACACAGCAGCTTCATTTTTCATATTAAAATGAAAGGTAATGAATTCATTTCCTCCTCCGCAGCATCCCCTGACTCTATCTGCTAATAAATCCCATCTTACACGGAAAGTATCATAATGCCATTGATTTAAAATACCCTGCAATTTATTTCCTCTTGATATAAAAAGTTTTCCATTTTTTTCATAAACTCTTAGTTTACCATAAAATTCATTTGAGTATTCACCTGTATAACCAGAATTATCCAGGCGAAGGCTGGTTCCGTTAACACGGTTAGATACTATATCAGCCAATAAGCTATCGGAAACTTGATATCCATATGATGGATTATCCTTCTGATATTTCATCTCCAACATAGACCAATCAATTTTATTATTTACATTTAAAAAAGCATCGATAATCTCAGTTCCAACCACCTGGGTCATACGAATACCACCATTATTCATTACAACCCATCCTACGTTTATTGATGGAATAAAACCAATCCAAGTACTAAATCCGTCTAAATAACCTCCATGACTAACCCGCTTATGTCCTCTATAGTCATCTATTAACCAACCAAGACCATAGGTTTTAAAATTCGTGACTTCTTCTTCCTCAGGGAATCTTGGGTTAAATTTATAATGCATCTGGGGCGTATGCATTTGATTCATCACTGATTCACTTAATATTCTTTTTCCTTCAAACTCACCATTATTCATATTTAGTCTAACCCAATTGGCCATTTCTAATACATTTGAATAAACTGCTCCAGCAGGAGCAATGCCGTCAGCTTTACGATGAGTTATTGGCTTAAAATTTCCTTCTGAAAAAAATCCATTTTCTTTGGCATGAGGCGTTGCTACATTACTGCGTTTATTAATCTCGCTTGTCGTTGACAGACTCCTACTCATATTTAATGGTTTAAATAATCGTTTATACATTACGTTATCCCAAGTATCGCCATGTATTTCCTCTGATGCCAATCCTGCCACCAAATACATTAAATTACTATAATGGTATTTTGATCTAAAACTGTATGAAGGTTTTAAATAACGAACTTGATGTAAAACTTTTTCTCTAGAAATAGGAAACTCAAGCCACGCTCCATCACCTCTAGACAAACCACTTTTATGGGTTAATAAATCCCGAACTCTCATCTCAGCAGTTGCATATGCATCATACATACGGAAACCAGGTAAAACATCTATAACCCGATCATTCCAACTTAGTTTTTCTTCATCTACAAGCATACCCAAAGTAGCAGCAGTCATTGCTTTTGTCGTTGAAGCAACTGCAAAAAGAGTCCTTTCATCTACTCTTGCAGACTTACCTATTTCGCGAACACCAAATCCTTTCGCATAGATAACTTTATCATCTTTGATAATTGCTACTGCCATACCAGGTATATTCCATTCTTTATAAATATTTTCAATACGTTTTTCCAATCCTTCTGGTACTGATTCTTGAGACACACCTTTAACAACGGTAAATAAGATTAATATTAGTATAATATTTCTAGTCATCATTTTCATATTTTCAAAACCTTTCGCACGAGTTTGTCGCTTCTATTTCAAGCATTACTTCATTGATTTAGCTTCCAAGCCTTTAGTGCCTTTTGTTCTTTTTTATAATCGAGACCTGCTTTTGGTTTATTCCTTCTTTCTTCAGGAAGACCCTCCCACCAGTCAAGAGTATCTTTTACTGTTTCTGCCAGTGGCCTGTAGGTCAGTCCTGCCTTTACAGATTTACTATTATCAAAAGACCCAAATCCATCCCATTCCCCTCCTTCAGGCATCCATGTCGTCATTTCGTTCCATGGTCTAACTTCATTTTTAGTGAGAAATTCTTGATCGACCCATGTAAATGAAATATCATTACTCACCACAGCTCTCATACCATAAAGTAATTCAGCCATACTTAACCCTGATAAAGGGCCTACTCCACTGAATGTACCGCTAGTTTTATTTTCAATTAAATGAATCATAAACTGAGAAAGGTCCCTCGCATCTATATATTGAACAGGACGATTTATATTCCCAGGTGCCAAGATTTCCCCGCCCTTCTGTATTCTAACCGGCCAATAGGTAAATCGGTCCGTTGTGTCTCCAGGGCCAACAATTAAATGGGGTCGGACGATGATTGCCCGTTCTTTAAAAACATTGCGAGTTACATCTTCACATAATGCTTTCAGTGGTCCATATAAACTGCCATCTTCTTTATCAGGTGTATCCGTAGTTGCAACTGGATCATCTTCATTTAACCCTCGCTTTGAAAAAGCGGCGTGTACACTTAAAGTCGAATTAAATAGATACGTATCCACATTATCTTTTAGAATATCAGCGGTCTGTCTCACCCATCGAGGATAAACAGCATAATTATCAATCACTGCATCCCATTGGCGCCCTTTCAAGGCTTCTAAATTGTCATTGCGATCGCCTACCAGTTTTTCTACTTTATTAAATAGTTCTTTATGAACTGTTGCTTTTGTTTTACCTCGATTAAAAACAGAAATGGAGTGTCCACGATCCATAGCATATTTAATTAGATGAGGGCCTGTAAATGCAGTGCCACCCAAAATAAGGATTTTTAAAGATTTTTTTGCTTTTTTGGTCTTTTTTGTTTTTAGGGTATTTCCATAAGACATTCCCAGCCCTAATGCCGCAGCAGCGGCTGCGCTTTTGATCATGAATTCTCTTCTAGATGATTTCATTTCTATACTCCTTCTTTTGCTAGGTTGAAATTATGTTAATTTAGCCTTGGTGTTCATTTTTTCATTCTCATTACCCAGTCTAAAAGATACCCACGCCCAAACCAACGCAAGTGGGACACCAATAAATGCGATACCTGCTAATCCGACGCCAAGAGCTCTGAGGCCACCAAAGAACCAAGCACTTACGGCATCTCCTCCTCGGTAAATTGTGGTATCAATAAAATTTTTCGCCTTGTACTTTTCTTCTTTTCCAAGGGAAACATACAGCATTTCACGAGCCGGTTTCATAATTGCATAATTCCCTGCCCGCCGCAATACTTGAACCACAATAAGTACCGATAAAATTGGTGACAATCCTAAAATCAATAGACCTATCGCTAAACCAATAGGAATTATCATTAACGTTTTACCTAAGCCAAAAAAATTAACAATCTTTCCTGTAACAAATACTTGTGTTAAAACAGTTAAAATATTCACAGCGAAATCCATCCCAGCAAAAATTGCTGTGCGTTGGGAAGGGTCAGATATATTCATCTTAATTATTTCTGCTTGTTGGAGATACAAAAAAGTTGAAAGAGTAGTATATAAAAGCATTAATAGGCATATGCCCATTAAATAATGAGAAGTTGCAACAAGTTTTATACCGGCAAAAGGATTCCCACCCATAGGAATACTCATATCCTCAGTATTTTCAGTCATTTTATCTTTATTAAAAGATAATTGCCATTGATTCAATTTTTTTACACAAATTATTGCTCCCACTAATAATAATGCTGAGAGAATCAACAAATTAATTGGGCCTGTAAATTTTACTAGAAATAATGTTAGGGCAGGTCCGGCAATAGCTCCGATCGTTCCCCCAGCAGCAATATATCCATATAATCTTTTGGCTTGGCTATTGGAAAAAATATCTGCCATAAAACTCCAAAAAACTGATATAATAAATAAATTATAAACACTTGCCCAGATATAGAATGCTTGAGCAATGCGAGTATGATTGAAACCACTGGAGAAGAGCAAATAAAAGGTGATTATAATTGAGATAAAAAATCCATAGACGTATGGGATAAATCTTTCCCTAGGGTAATTAGATGCTACCCATCCGAAAAAAGGTACTGCAATGAGCATTACCAAGAATGTTCCAGTGAACAGCCAAGGCAAATTTTCAATACCACCAAAAATTCCCATCTCATCTCTTAGTGGCCGAATTATATAGTAACTAGCTAATAGGCAGAAAAAATAAGAAAAAGCCCAAATTAGTGCTTTTTTTTCTGATGGCTTTATTTTTTCTTTAAGTATCACACAATTTTATTCCTTATTGACATCTATATTCTTATCTATCAGTACTGCGGTCAATATATTTATCAAGCCAGTTTAATATTCTAGGAGATACATCCATTAGTAATTTGGGCTCTCTTGGGCCATGTGGTGTCCGTGGATATACGGCCATTTCAGTCTGTACACCTCTCCTCTTTAACGCAACATAGAATTCTTGCCCCTGTGTAAAAGGAACTCGAAGATCATTTTCACCATGCAAAATTTGGGTAGGCGTAACCACATTTTTTATGCGATACATCGCTGAATGTTTTTCATAGGTCTCATAATCATCCCAGAATTCGCCACCCATATGCGCAACTAAATAGTCAGGTATATCAGTTGTCGTTGTCATACTGATTAGATTAGGCAGTCCCGCACCCATACTTGCTGCTTTGAAACGATCTGTTCGGGTTACAACAAATGAGGTCATATATCCACCATAACTCCAACCCATTACTGCCAATCGTTTTGGATCAGCAACACCCATATCTATAGCTTTATCTACTCCTGACATGATATCTTCATAGTCGCCAAAACCCCAATCCTTAAAATTTGCATAGCGAAAATCTTTACCATATCCTGTACTTCCACGTGGATTTGGTCGAAGCACCGCATAGCCATTATTAGTGAAATATTGGATTGTATAAATACCTGGATTACCTGTAAACGCCTGAGTAAATACCCCTGCAGGTCCGCCATGGATAATAAGTGCCAAGGGATATTTTTTTCGTTTATTATAATTGGCAGGATAGGTTAATAATCCTTCGACTTCAAGTCCATCTTTTGATTTCCATTTTATTATTTCAGTTTTGGTGATAGCTGGAAAATCTAAATCAGAATTAAAATTAGTAATTTGTTTTGTTTTTACTCCTTTTAATAAACCAGAGAATACTTCGCTAGGTTCACTGACAGTTTGTTTTACAAAAGTGATCTTCAATTCATCATTACTTATTGCAGGTGAAGAAACGGTTCCTTCATAATCAAGCAATGCATTAATAGTTTTTCCTTGAACACCAATTTTATATATCTGGGATTGAGTGCGATCAAGGTCACCAACATAAAGATGCTGACTATCTGAGGACCAGTTAATTACGCCAGGCCTACCTCTGTTAGGAGTTTCAGCTAGTTTTTTCGGTTTGCCTCCATTTGATTTAATTACATATACGTCGCTTAAACCAATTTCTTCCCGCTTACCGCCATTTGAAACAAATGCAATTAATTTACCATCTGGAGAAAAAGAAGGACTAGTATCAACACCTTCCCAATCCACTAAGGTTTTTACTTTTTTATTGGACAAATTAACAATGGATATGTCCCCCAAACCAAATCCACTATTAAAAGTAGGTTCCGGTCTATGGGAAAAAACAATCTTTTTCCCATCAGGCTTCCAATCAAATCCAGTAATGTCATAATTACCAGTGGTGATTCTTTCTGCCTTACTGGTGTCTGATTTTGAATCGAAATTTTTGGTATAGACGTGTGCATATTTAAAATTTTGATCAACTACAATCACATCTCTTTTTTCCTTTTTTTCCTTTTCTTCTTCTTCAGTTAAAGGATCTTTCATTAAAAACGCAATGGATTGACCATTTGGAGACCAATGGAATGCACCAACACCTTCTTTTTCATGAGTGAACTGCCAAGATCCTCCGCCAGCAATATTCATAATCCATATTTGGGGTTTTTCGCTTCGCTGGCTAATGAATGCTAAGTATTTTCCATCAGGTGAAAAACGGGGTCGATTACTCGATTTCTCATCATATGTGAACTGTACTAAATCAGAGCCATCAGAATTTGCCACCCAGATTTGACTTAAATATTCAGATTGTTCACCTTCAATGAGTGCTTCTCTAACCACAAAAGCGATTTTATTGCCCTTGTTTGAAAAATTTAAATCTGAAATTTGCTTTAACTGGATGCTTGTCTCTGGAGTCCAATTTTGTGACTGTACATTTACAAACAGCAGTAATATGGAAATTGAGATTAACCTTTTAAAATAAACCATTGTTTTTACTCCTATGAAATTAAATTTATTGGAAGAGGAAGTAGTCATGCACTGATCTAGCTACATGTGCAATTGCTCTTTCTCTTTCGGGAACACTCAAATCAGAATCTTTAACAAATGCAACTACCACAACATTTCCTTTATTTTGAGGCAGACGGATAATACCAACATCATTAGTGGTTGCACCAATTGTTCCTGTTTTATGAGCAACATATGTGCCCTGAGGCAATAATCCTTTTAATCTACCTTCTCCAGTTTGGCATCGACTCATTATATCAACCAATAGTTCAGAACTTTCTTTTTTAAGGATTTTGTTCGACCATATCATCTGTAATAATTCTGCCATTGCTTGAGGAGTTGCTGTATCACGCAGATCTTTTCCGAACTTTTCACTTGCTTCCATTACAACTTCTTTTGGAAGATTATTATATTGTTCCATGAATTCTTTGTTCGAAGTTGCTCCGCCTTCCAATTTAAGCCCTAACCAATCTCCGATAAGACTAATAGTAGATCGATCAATAGACATGTTTCGAATTTTATTTTTTTTCAACATACTTTTTACTTTTTCCGGACCACCAGCAGCATTTAAACAAATATCTGTCGCACTATTATCACTTAGAATCATCATTAACTCTAATTGATTCCTTAGAGACAATTGTACGCCTGGTGCAACAAACAGGTTTGATAAAATGCCACTGCCTGGATGTTGATCCTTGGGTTGTACATCTGTTATATCATTAAGGTTTAGTTCTCCTTTTTCCACCCTTTTTAACAATTGAACAGCAATGGGTACTTTATAGGTACTGGCAAGAGGATATCTCTCATTATTATTAACATAGAGTCTTTGATCTGTTTCCAAATGAATAACTCCTATACCCATTTTACCACCGGATAAATCAGCTAATCTTGATAACTCCGTTTCTAATCCTTTTAAACTTGCTTGAGCATTTAAGTGCGTTGACTGCAATACAAATATCAACATTAAGCAACAGATTTGAAGCAAATTAAATTTAACTCTAAATAATTTTTTCATATTAATTCCTTTCATAACGATTCCCTGAGTTATATTTATTCATCCAGCCCATGATATGCTGCAACTTACTTATATGATGACTAGGACGAACATTTATACCATGAGGTTCATCTGGAACACGTACTAGTGTGGACTCTATACCTAGCAGCTGCAACGCTGCATAATACTGTTCCGAGTCGGGCATTGGTGTCCGATAGTCTGCCTCACCCGTTAACACCATTGTAGGTGTTGTTACATTCTTTACGACCGATAATAGATTTTTACTCTCGTATAATTCCACATGATCCCAGGGCATACCAGGGAACCAATAGTTTGCAACTCTAGGAATGTCAGTGTAAAGGGCAAAACTATACCAGTTAATCACTGGATATACAGTTACCGCTGCCTTGAAACGGGTGGTCCTACCAATCATCCAACAGGTCAAGACGCCGCCACCGCTTCCACCAGTAACAAAGAGATTATCTTCATCGATATAACCTTTTTTTATGACCGCATCTACTCCAGAGTTAAGATCATAGAAATCATCTCCAGGATAATCATGGTGGATCAACTGTGCAAACTTCTCACCATAGCTGGTACTACCGCGGGGGTTGGTATACAGTACTACATACCCTTGCGCTGCCATAAGTTGTTTTTCCAAATAAAAACGATCACCATAATTTGAAAATGGACCACCATGGATTTTAATTATTAAAGGATATTTTTTCGAAGGATCAAAACCAGGCGGTTTAATGATCCAGCCCTGGATATCTAGACCATCATGGGAAGACTTATACCAAATCTCTTCTACCTTGCCAAGCTCCTTATTCGCAAACAGGTCTGCATTGACTGAAGTTATTACTTTTGTTTTACCACCTTTAGTATTCCCAACAGCAAGATCCGAGGGAATATCTGGACGTGAATATATATAAACATAATTTCCATTTGAAGACATACTAAACGCACCCCCTCCACCATATGCCATCGTATAACGTCCACCACCATTGTTTGTTAATATCTTAGTTTTACCATTTAATGTGGTTTTAGCTAATTTCGTGTTCCCTTCAGTATCATACATAAAGAAAATAGTTTTTCCGTCAGGAGACCATTTAAGACTACGGACACTTCGATCAAGTTTTGTTTTAATCTCTTTAATCTTTCTCGTTTTGAGATTCATCACATATATATGGGAAATTTGAGTGGCCATTTTTTTATCATCGTAACCAGTATAAGCCAGAGACTTCCCATCAGGTGATGGCGTAGGATTTACATCTTGACCAAATCTATTTGTAAGACGATCCATTGAACCATCTGCAGCATTGATCTGATAAATTTCAATTTCAGGTGTGGCTTCCCAATCATCTTGTAAATTGGTTGAGGCATAAATATACTTACTATCACGAGACCATACCGTCTGGCCACCTCTGTATGAAGCAAAATTAAACCGCCCAGAAGTTAACTGACGCGCAGTACCACCTTCCGATGGCACAACAAATAAATGTTTATAACCCTTTAAATACCCAACACCATCAAATCGATACACCAAACGATCAATTACCTTAGCCGGTGCTGCCCATTCCGCTCCCGCAGGAGGCGTGGGAAGATCAGCTTTAAAATCTGCACCTTGTGGAACCGTACCAAAAAATGCAACATGCTTACCATTCGGAGACCAGCTGATACCATGGGGACCTGTCTGAACATTGGTCAGAATAGTGGTCTCGCCTGTATCCATCCAGCGTTTATGAATCTGACCAGAGCCTGAGGAACTGGATACATAGATGATCTGTTTGCCATCCGGAGACCAGCGCGGCTGACTGTTGCCATTCTGTCCACTGGTAAGGGGACGGTTATTGCTTCCGTCAAAATTAATGATCCAAATATTAGAGTAACGCTTGTCACTCATTACATCACTACCAGAACGGACATACAGGATCTGAGAACCATCAGGAGAAATCTGAGGATCTGATACACCTTCCATCTCAAAAATATCCATCGATTGTAACACATTATCATCACCTGCAATAAGAATAGTTAATGAGCATAAAATTGCACTAACGATTGTTCTTTGTTTCTTTATTTTAAACATTATTATCCTCCTTGGATTAATTATCATTGAATTTATTCATCCAGCCCATGATATGTTGGAGCTTACTTATATGATGGCTCGGACGCACCGCAATTCCATGAGGTTCATCGGGAACCCTCACCAGTACTGACTCTACGCCTAGCAGCTGCAACGCCGCATAATACTGTTCCGAGTCGTGAATTGGTGTACGATAGTCTGCTTCACCCGTTAACACCATTGTAGGTGTCGTTACATTCTTTACTACTGATAATAGATTCTTGCTTTCGTAAAACTCCACATTATCCCAGGGCATACCAGGCAACCAGTAGTTTGCAATAAATGGTATATCTGTATATAGTACAAAACTGTACCAGTTAATCACCGGATATATGGTCACTGCTGCCTTGAAACGAGTGGTCCGGCCAATCATCCAGCAGGTCAAGACGCCGCCACCGCTTCCACCAGTAACAAAGAGATTATCTTCATCGATATAACCTTTTTTTATGACCGCATCTACTCCAGAGTTAAGATCATAGAAATCATCTCCAGGATAATCATGGTGGATCAACTGTGCAAACTTCTCACCATAGCTGGTACTACCGCGGGGGTTGGTATAGAGCACAACATAGCCTTGCGCTGCCATCATCTGCTTTTCCAGATCAAAACGATCACCATAATTGAGAAAAGGACCGCCATGAATTTCTAAAATCAATGGATATTTTTTTGAAGGATCAAAACCAGGCGGTTTAATGATCCAGCCCTGGATATCCAGTCCATCATAAGAAGATTTATACCATATCTCTTCTACTTTCCCAAGCTCTTTACCAGCTAAAATGTCTTCATTTATTGATGTAATAACTTTCGGTTTGCCTCCTTTAATATTCCCAACAGCAAGCTCTGAAGGAACATCTGGGCGCGAATAGGTATGTACATAGTTTCCATTTGATGACATGGTATACGATCCTCCACCATAGGCACCCATACCAAATGCGGCAACACCACCAATATTATGTGCAATAACTTTTAATTTCCCATCAAGCGTCGCTCTGGCCAGTTTGGTATTACCCTGATCATCATAGTTGATATATATATTTTTACCATCCTTGGACCAAGTTAAAGTTGGCGGAGTAATTAAATTTCCTATACTTCTATCTAATTTTAAATTGATTTTTTTTGTTTTATTAGTTTTTCGGTTCAAGACATATAATTCAGCAACATTAACAGCCATTTTATTATCGTCGTAACCAGTATAAGCTAGATACTTTCCATCAGGAGAAGGAGATGGATGTTGATCTGGACCATCTCGATCGGTAAGACGATCCATCTTTCCATTAATAACATCTACTTGATAAATATCAGATTCTTCCCATCCAACAGACTCCCAATCTTTTTCAAGATTGGTAGAGACATAAACGTATTTGCTATCTTGGGACCATACGGACTGACCACCAAGATAAAACACAAAATTAAAGCGTCCGGAAGTTAATTGACGCGCTGTACCACCTTCTGATGGTACCACAAACAAATGCTTATAACCATTTAAGTATCCAAGCCCATCAAATCTATACACTAAACGATCAATTATCTTAGCCGGTGCTGCCCATTTAGCTCCTTCAGGAGGTGTGGGAAGATCAGCTTTAAAATCTGCACCTTGAGGTACCGTACCAAAAAATGCAATATTCTTCCCATCTGGGGACCAGCTTATACCATGGGGACCGGTCTGCACATTTGTCAGTACAGTTGTCTCACCTGTATCCATCCAGCGCTTATGGATTTGGGAAGAGCCTGAAGCACTGGATACATAAATGATCTGTTTGCCATCCGGTGACCACCTAGGAAACATATTAAAATTTTGCCCATTGGTTAATGGACGGTTATTGGTCCCGTCGAAATTAATGATCCATATATTATGAAATCGAATATCCTTCATAACATCACTGCCAGAGCGGACATACAGGATCTGAGAACCATCGGGCGAAATCTGTGGATCAGATACGCCTTCAAAATCAAAATTATCCATTGGTTTTAAGATGTTATCATCAGCATTAACCACTGAAATAATCAAAATTCCAATAATAAATAGGGTTTTATATTTCCACATTTTTACCTCACTACTTAATTCAATTTTTGACTATCGGCAACTCCAAAAATGTAGAATTATTACCTGACAAGTAAATTGTATGTTTTGCTTTCTGATAATCCTTTGTTTTGGCTTTTGGGATTTCGATAAACTTTTGTGGATTACGGCCAATTAGTGGAAACCAAGTACTATGAATTTTTACCATAATTCGGTGACCTTTTTTAAACTTGTGTGCTCTTGAACCAAGAGAAATTTTAATTGGTGTAATTTCATTAGCTACTAATGGTGATGGATTGGAAAAATCATTTCTAAACTTTGAACGGATAACTTCATCTGCGATCATTAACTGATAATTATCCATAGCCGGGTTAGATGAATCTTCAGGATACACATTAATCAATTTTGCAATAAAGTCTGCATCTGTACCTGTTGTTGATACGAATAGATTAACAATAACTTCACCAGCAATTTCGATTTCTTCTTTTAAAGACTCCGATTGCCATGTTAAAACGTCCTCTCTATTACTTATGAATCTCTGGTCCTCAACCTTCCAGAGAGCTTGAGCCCCTTGCCAAAATCCTTTGATCGGTCTTTTTGTGTATGGGACAGGATCATTTGGATCAGAAATATATGTAAGAAACTTTTCACCAGAATCACTATTGGCAGGATCCTTTGAGATTGTACCATTAGGAAGGAAATAAAATTTTGTGGATGTTGTTTCAGTTTGCGGGGGCCAAGTACTATAGCTTTTCCATTCATTCTGACCTGTAACAAATACATGTGCTTCAGGATTAGAATCTAGATTTTCCCCCTTTAAGTAATGCGCAAACCAAGGTGCTTGAACATTTTTTCTATAATAAGTTGAGGAATTACTACCAAATCCAATAGCGCCTAAGCTATCTCCTTTGCCACGTGCCCAGCCACCATGGCGCCAAGGCCCCACTACTAAGCGGTTAATACCAGACTGATCATTTTCTTCTAATTTTTCATATATTTTCATGGGGCCATAAAAATCTTCTGCATCCCACCATCCAGCCACATTTAATGCAGGAACACTGATATTATCTAAATAATGAGTGACTTCTTTTTCTTTCCAAAATTCATCGTAATTACTATGGTTCATAAAATCATTCCAAGTTGGAACATCACCAAAAAAATACTTTTTATTTGCATTTGACAATGGACCAAGATTCAAATAAAAATCATAAACATCTTGATCTCCAAAATCAAAAGGATAGTTTTCTTTTGACCGTTCCATCATGGCTGCATATCCAAAAGAAGGAGCTAGGCGAAATGCACCGTTATGATAAAAATCATCACCTATGTACATATCTGACGGAGACGCCTGGGGCGAAATAGCTTTCACGGCAGGATGCAGATCCGTTAAAGCAATAGCAGTTAGCCATCCACCATAAGATATGCCAAGAATTCCAACCTTACTATTATGTTTATCTAAATTATCTAATAACCATTCTACTGTATCATAAGTATCGGTTGCTTCATCAACCTCTGCATCTGGGTCTTCTTTAATTGGAGTGCGGAGCATACTAAACTTACCCCCTGAACCATACCTACCTCTAATATCTTGAAAGACAAAAATATATTTGTCCTCTGCTAGTTCTTTATATGAAGTACTCAAAGATGAATGTATTCCTGAATTATCATGCCTTAACCCGTACGGTGTACGTGTTAAAAGTATAGGTAGATTTTCACCTGAATAATTTGGCGTATATACCTCAGTATTTAATTCTATTCCATCCCGCATTGTTATCTTTACAATTTTTTTTGTGTAATCTGTAGAATCAATAGATTTTGGATTCATCGTACATGAAAACAGAATTGTTAAGACTAACGATGAGAAAAAATAGAGCAAATTTTGAGACTTCTCCATTGATTTATTTCTAAAAATTATTAATGAATTAGATTTGATACCTACCTCATGATATAATCTAATACCTATAGGTAGCGTTTTTCAATAAAAATGTTGTTTTTTGATTAGGTAGGGCCGTATAAAAATTTAATCGGCTGGATAAAAATAAATAGCAGATTATATTTTAAGGCTGAAAGAAATAATTTATTTTCAAGAATAGTGAATTGGATTTTAATCTTTGCCAGCTTTCAGAGCTATAGGAATAATATCCCTGTTCATTAAGATTATAAACTAAATAGATTAAACTGCCTGGTAGATATTCCCAACGTAACACAAAAGTGCCAATTTTATTATCAAGTTTGAAACTTTTCTCCGATGAATAATTATAATCTTCTAAATCATAAGATTTTTCTTTCATCAATCGACCATAATCATAATAATTCACATCCACTTTAAATGGTTGATAAAAACATTCTAAAGTTAAAGTAGGTGAAAACGTCCAATTTAATCGAAAATTTGTATTTTTTGTTGTCTGCTTAGTAGATGCATAAATAATATCTGTGTTTAATGAATCTTCAATTAGTCCTACCCACTGCATTTCATCAAGCTCAGAGTCATCAGAAGATTCGATTGAAAAATTTATATAATCCGTTGGTTTTAAGGTAATATCTAATCCTATTCTTTTCCCAAGGCCTGATCTTTCTTTATTAATAAAATCAATATTTGGTTTAACAATAATACGCTTTCTACGATCTGACTGTATCCAAATTTTATTTACCTGTTTAGATTCTAGTTTAATAATCTTAGCTTTTGAATTTCTAAATTGATCATTATCACTGAAAGATTCTGGATTTAACTCAACTTCAAATCCAAATCTCCAATAATTGTTAAATGTGTTCTCTTGCTTTAAGTTTATTCTATTTCTAATTATCGTATTATCCGTATATCTAAAACTTAGACGATAATCGACCGAAAGCTTTTGACTAATAAATATACCTTTTGGTTCATCTCTTCGAATTGCTGCATTTAATCCGAAATTTCTCATATTGGCTCTAGGTAGAAATCCAATATCATTTAGATTTAAAATATCATCTCCAACACCCATATATCCACCTAGCTCCCACCAAGAAGGGTCTCGATAATTAATTGAAACTGCACCACCAAACCCATTTTCTTCTTTTCTAGAAGTGAGAAGCTGCCCAAACAGAAAAAGGCGGTTATTTTTTAAATTAATATTCCAGTCAAAACTAAAAGCATTTGACAGATTTTTATCATTTTGGCGTCTTAAATCTGTTCCTGTAAACCCAATGGTTGAAACGCTATTAATTATTGGTTTTTGAACTCTCCCAATAAAATAATTTGTATATGGTTCTAGCAAAAATTTATCCTGCTTCAATTCTCCATTATTTTCATATTCGCGAATACCATACTCCCTATTTGTGATAACATTAATTATACCATATTTTAAACCATTGGGGCTTTCCCCAAGAATTTTTGCTGCACCCAAAATAGTCGTCTCATTAGGCTGATCAATTATAGAACCTGTATTTGGTTTATAATATCCGGGGCGCTGTCCAATTCTGCGAGAATGGAACAAATTGATTCTATTTTTAAAAAAATTTGCCCCTTCAACAAAAAATGGTCTCCTTTCATTTAACCGTGTTTCAAATGCTGTTAGATTTAAGATTGAAGGATCTGCTTCAACTTGACCAAAATCTGGATTAAATGCAAAATTTAATGTTGAATTAGATGATAGGTTGTATTGAGCATCCATTCCAATTGAAGAAGTGTTTAAAGCATTTTCACCAGTTGTCTTCCCACTTAAGAAATAAGGCGTTAAATCAAGTTGTTTATGCTGAGGTAAATTTTCGAGCCCCATCAGTACTCCCCAATGAGGAACCTGTCCTCGGACACCTTTTTTTCTCCCTGGCCACCAATCTTCCTCTTGAAAACGTTCTATACATCGCCCAATTCCAATACCCCAGGTCTGAATAGAGTCTGAACTATATGGAAATATTTCCAATGGGATTCTAATTTCCGCAGACCAACCATTATTATCGATGGATACTTTACTATCCCATACCGCATTCCAAGATTGGTCATAAGCTCCCCATCCAATACCATTTTCATTTATGGACATATCAGCTTGCACTTCTGCTGCATTAACAGCAAACCAATGCCCCGTCTTATTATCATTATTTGAATCGATACCAATTCCTATCCAATCTGAATTAGTAGAAAAAGCAGTTCTCCAATCATCTCTTCGGCTTAATGTTCCAACTATTTTTTCAGGCTCGGGATCCTGGTTGTAAACCCCAATATATAAATAATCATCATCGTAAAGTACATAAGCGTCTGTTGGTAAAGATGGAGGATCTAAACCATAGGGAAAAAATTGTAAAAAATCACTTGTGGCTTTTGATCTTTTCCATACCGCATCATCAAGTACCCCATCAATAATAGGTGGGTTTTCTACACGTAATGCAAAGAGCTTTTTATTTTTTAAACTGTAAAAGTCAATTTCTTCATTCGCATATCCTACAAAAGAAAAAAGATATATTATAATGAGAAATTTAATTAACCGTTGGTAAACGCATTTAATTAAAGAAATTTTGTGCGGCTTGGCGATGATCCCCTCCCATTTTTAGGTTTTTGAGAAGGCTAACTTAGCAGTTATTTCTATTTATTACTTTTTATTAAATAATCTAAAGTCATTTGGACTTTAATATAGAATAACCACCACCAAAATCTATTCGCAGCTCATCCAGTTTTTTTGAAAAAATAAATATTGTTCTTCCATCACGAAATATTCCCTCACCTTTATATTTGAGTATTTTTGGTTCAGGCTGTTCTTCAGCCTCAGAATAGGCTTCACCTCTTTTTTCCTCAACTCGTTTAATTATATAGGTTAGGTTTTTGCCATTATCATTTATTTCAACATTAACTTTTCTACCTCTAGTAACACCTGTATAATTTTTCGAAAATTGCTGCAGTTCGCTCGCACTGAGATTATAAGATTTTTCTGCTTCTTCTATATTCCCCAAAATTTTTATTGCGATGTTCTCTGCAATCTGGCTTGGTGAGATTGGTCCGCTAGTATTTACTAATACCACTACCGTAAGATCTTCTTCAGGAAAATAAAGTGACTGACTTAAAAAGCCATTAATACCACCTCCGTGGTGTATCGCTTTACGGTTAGCCACTTTTGTCAAGCTTAGACCTTGCGCATACCTTAATATAGTGCCATCATTTAATTGCCCGGGGGTAATCATTTGTCTATATACACTATTACTCAGGATGGAGCCTTTATGAAGTGCTTGATTCCACTTAACCAAGTCTCTCACTGTGGAACATAAGGATCCTGCAGCATATGGAATAGAATGCACAATATAGCCTTTATTGATCATTTCCCCAGTTTCTCTATCAGTATCATATCCATGGGCACGGTTTTTCCAAATCGCTTCATTCGAACAATAGCTAGAATTATCCATACCTAAAGGTTTAAAAAAGTTTTCTTCAACATAATCTGAGTATGTTTTTCCTGAAACTTTTTCAATGATCAGTCCTGCAAGAAAATATGCAGAATTATTATAAATCATTTGCTCGCCAGGAGGAAAATCAAAAGGATGATCTGAAAAAAGTGATATAAGAGAATCTCTTGGTAAGTCTTGGACAAAGAGCGGTCTTGCAGATGGCATCTCCGTATATCCCTTGATCCCGGAAGTATGATCTAATAATCGTATTACAGGAATTATATGACCTTGTGTATTATAACCTTTCTTATCTGGAAATTCAGAATCACTACCAAGATATTCTCTTATATCAGCGTTAAGATCGATTTTTCCTTCTTCAGCAAGTTTAAGAATACCTGCTGCTGTAAATTGCTTCGTTACAGAACCAATTTCATATATTGCATCATCTGGAGTTGGTACGTCTAATTCCAAGTCGGCCATACCATAACCTTTAAAAAATTCACTATCTCCATACGCCACTCCCACAGATATGCCCGCCACTTTGCCAGTATTCATAGCTTCCATCGCAATGTCATCTATTGCTGAACTCCATTTAGAGCCGGAAGGACTTGACTCGCACCCAATAAATAGAAGTGTAAGTAATAATGAATTTTTAATATGAAATAATCTCATTGCGCTAATTCCTTATTTTTTTCACAATAGGCAGTTCAAGATAAGTTGAATATTTCTCACTATGGTAAAGAGTTACATTTGCAGTCTTAGCATCTTTACCAGACTCTTGTGAAACTATACCGCCACTATTATAGTTTTTTTGTGAATTTATTGAATTAATGGATTTGAAGACCAAACGCAGTCTGCTATCTTTTTGAATTTGTTTCGAGAAAAACATAAATCCATCAAATTCATATTTTAATATTTTCCCAGGTTTTACCATCTCAGCTTTCCTTAGTGATTTCCTATAACGTGCCCTTAACTGATCATCAGTTAAAAGAATACTATTTCCATTAGGTAGAATTTCATATAGGCTAATGATAAAATCAGTATCGGCAACATTCATTTCAAGCCACGCAACAAATTTTACATAGCCGGAAATTTCTGTATCCGACTCAAATGGCTTACTATGATAAACTAAACCATTACCATCTATTGACATTGCAAATGATTGGTCAACAATGTAACCATTGCCACTTCTATATCCACTACCCACCACAGTTTCAAGTTCGATTTCACCGGGCTTTGTATTTAAAGGATCATAAATATAAGTATCTGAATCCTTACTATTTTCATAGTTTAAATCAGATTTTAAACTACCCGAATTAAAAACGCTGGTGGCATTACCATCAGAATTCAAATATAATTTTTTTCTATTATTATCTAATTCTTTAAGAGAATCAATATACTTCCATTGATTTGAGCCTAAAACATAGTATGCGATTTGTTTTTTAAGGAATTCGGGTTTCTCTCCGTCTTTCATTGTCCAATCATACCACTCTTTATGAACATTTTTTATATCAAGTAGACTTTCTTCACCAAAATCAAGACCGCCAACTTCTCTTTTTGGTTTACGTGTACCAGCATGATCCCATGGTCCAATTATAAGATAATGATTTTTACGTCCTTTTGATGAACCGAGTTTCATATGCTGATGAAAGTATTCCAAAGCACCTGGTTGATCACCATCATAGTGTCCAGTTATGGTTAAAATAGGTAATTTGAATTTCTTAAAATCTTTATCTGTCGGATTATAGCTATCCCAAAATTCACCCTGCTCTGGATTGTCCATCCATACATTAAATTTTGTAGTTGAATTATTCGCTAATTTCGGTAGATCAGCGTACGGAAGGTGGTTTTTATACATTTGAAAGTATATAGATGACCAATATTTACTCTCGCCAAATAAATTAAAATTTGCAATCTTGTCACTAGTAAGCGTCATCCACTGAATCCAATAAGGTGAAGTGATATTACCACGTATTGGTACATCAACGCCCATAAAACAAGAAGCAACTGGAACTATAGTCTTAAGGTGTGACGGAAATTCTTTTGCAGTAGCCCATTGATCATATCCACCATAGGAACCGCCCCACATAGCCACTTGACCATCAGACCAATCTTGTTTCCCAAGCCATTCAACGATATCATGTCCATCATTTGCTTCTTGAAGCATTGGATTAAACTCACCTTCTGAATTTCCTCTACCTCGAACATCTACTACAGCAAAAATGTAACCATTTTGTGCATAATACCAGGCAAAATCCTGATATGTGTCTGCATTATATGGTGTCAAACAAAGTATGACAGGCAACTTATCTTTTAACCCACGCTCCTGATATATGGTCGCATTCACTTTAACACCATCACGTAATGGAATTTTGATTCCCCATTTTATTTCAACTTCTTTTGATTTTGAGGCATCGGTGCCTGTTGCAAAACCGAAATTAAACATCTGAATAATGAGTACTAACCAAACCCAGGTTTTATTAACAAGCGGCATAAAATTTTCAGATGATCTCATTTTTAATAGTCTATTATTAAACATGCTCACCTCTTTTCATCCGTTTCAGTTGGTGACACCTCCATAGAACTGATAATTGGCGCAATTGGAAGCGCGTCAAGATCAACAACTTTACCTTCTTTAATCACCATGTCTATTTTGCGATAATTTTTTGCACTTTTAAGTGGGTTTGCGTTAAGAAGAACCATATCAGCAATTTTGCCAGATTCTAAAGTCCCAATTTCATCTTCTAATTCATAGGCTTGAGCAATATGACTGGTAGCAGATTTTAAAATTTCCATTGGCTTCATACCTCGCTCCTCAAAAGCAAGTAGCGCATTAAAATGTCCCTCACCAAGTTTCGTTCGTGGATCAATTAAGACAGATGGATTATCTGATTCCGCAGTCAATACTGGATTTTGAATACCGGCATCGGTTGAAACTAACAAAATAACACCTGCCTTAATCATATTCTCATGATTAGTCTTTTGAATTTTCATGTAGGGTGTTAGAGTACTACTAGGTGCATGCTCAATTAACGCATCCAAACGCTTTTGCGTTATAGCTAAAGCAGAGATAGCTACATTTCTATCAACTAACTTTTGAATAGTTTCATCAGGTATAGGAGTTGTAGGCCCTGATATACCGCCATGTGTAACAATATCAACCCCAGCTTCAATCGCCATATCTAAACTCTCAACCGAGGTCGTGTGAGTTTGTACGGTCATTCCAGCTCTATGGCCTTCTTCAACAATAACCCGCTGGACACGTTCAGAAAATGAAATAAAATTCATATCTTTATGTCCGCTAGCTCCATACTTGAGAAAATCCATGCTCTTAGTTGTATAGTCTTTGATAATCGATCGTACTTCATTAGGAGTCATCCAAAGTAATGAACGACCTGTATTTTCTACCCATGCGTCTTCAATGCGTTTTACAAAAGCCTTGCTCACATATGGTGCTGCTTGGGCACGAAAATCTGCTGACAATGGACCATCAAATCCAATTATGTTTCCAGCAAGGTAAATTCTGCTCCCTGGTACCTGACCGTCATTAATCATATCTCTAGCTTGCACCAGTGCGGCCCTCGGACCCCAAGTATCAAATACTGTTGTCTGACCGGTCTTTAATGCAATTTGGGCCGCTTCAATTACTATCTCATGATAGCGATCTTCATGTTTTATCAATGTTTCTAAATCAATATTTAAAAACAAATGAAGGTTCGCATCCATCAAACCTGGTATTAAGAATTTACCTCTTGCCTTAATCTCGTTAAAGTTAGCAGGGATTCTTATATCCTTCTTTTTACCAACTGCTTTAATTATCCCATTTTCTATCAGGATGGTTCCATTGGGGATTGGAGTTTTTCCTGTTCCATCAATTATCGTCGCACCAACAATAGCCAAGCGATCATTTGATTTACCATATAAAAAACCAATTAGAATCAGAAAAATAAAGGTTAGTTTAGTTATTCCTCTATTCATAATTAATCCCTTTCAATGCTTTCAATTATTTATGGACCTTGAATCTTGACGCAATGCATCCTCATTAATCCAAGGACGATCTCCATATTTTTTCTTTTCAGGCCAGATTTCATCTAAATTAAATCCATCATATAAAATCCCACCTTTCATCACATACTTTATGTCTAGTGTATTTTTTATATCATCCAATGGATTTGAATTCAACACAATTAAATCGGCAAGTTTTCCATTTGCCAATGAACCAATATCATTTTGTGCACCTAAGAAATAAGCTCCTTCGTTTGTTCCTAATTCTAATGCACCCATGGGTCCCATTGCTGAGGCAGCCACCCAGACCTCCCAATGCGATGCAATCCCATGCTGCTGACCATGAGATCCAATTGCTCCATGTCCACCTTCTTCCATGATATCTGCCAATACCTGTGCTAAAAAAGGATAACTATAGTCTGTATCAACTCTCAGTTCACGTCTACGACTATGCGGAATTAGCTGCTGCCAAGGCATCCACAATCTTAATTTTTCATCTTTCCAAACTTCTGATTGTGCAAAAAAGTATTCATCATTCCACGGGCCTGATCCACCAACCATAAAGGTAGGAGAATACACAGTTTTTGCTTTACCAAAAAATTTTGCAGCATCCGAATACATTGGCATATAACTAATCGGGTGCTCCCACGCAGTTTGCCCATCCATGATCATAGATAAATTATAATGTAAGTCTGAACCCTCAGAAGTAACCATTAGCCCATACTTTCGTGCAATGTCTGATACCCACTGCCGTTGCTTTCTTTGAGGCTGCATATACTGTTTTAGTGATACAGCTCCCCACGAAGAAAGACGTCTAATATTATCTTCAGTTATTTTATAACTCGTTAATTCATTTTGTCTGGGGCCATCTCCTGCGTATAAAGGATCCCCGGTGCTATAAGTGCGAGAACCAATAAGTGCACCAGATTCAATCATTTCCGCAGCCGGAAAGACATCTTGGGACCACATTGAATTATCCAGATTTGAAGTAACGCCGTATGCCAATGGCACTGATGCCTCAAATGTTTTCATTGGGATAATTCCACGATATTCCCTATAAAAATGTGAATGCATATCAATTAATCCTGGGATAATTGTTTTACCTCGCAAATCAACAATTTTATCCGCATTAGATTTATCACATTTACCTAAACAGGCAATCCTTCCTTTTTTTATTACTATATCACCCTCATCAATAACCTTTCGGTTATCCATGGTAAGGATTCGGGCACCCGAAAGAACAATCGTACCTTGCGGGATATTTCTTGGTATAACAAGATTAATATCATGAGTTTCTTTATTTGAAGATTCAATATTATAGGTAAAATATTGTGAGCCGCTTCCAAATTGTACGGTAGTTTCATTGAGCCAACTTGGATGTATACCTCCTTCTTCACTCAATTTTTTTACTGGTAAGGCACCCTTGCCATCTTTTTTATCTATAGCTATTGGGCTTGAAAAAAGACCCTCAAATGGCATTGGCACAAGATAAATATTATCACCTTCATTGAACGTAACCCATTTTGATTCCGGAGATATCATGACTTCGTCTGCATGTGGGAAAGTAAAATGTGTTCGCTTATCCTTTCCTTTATTATTTACTGAAATCAATCTAGTTGAATCAGATCTTCCTACACCCATTTGAGGAAAAAATATTCTGTTATTTTTCCCAAATGATGGTCGAACAAATTGGGATCTTGCAAATGAAACTGGTACTGGAACTCTTGCGATTTCTTTAAACTTACCTCCTGAAGAAGAAATGGTAAGGATATCATAGTATGGATTATCGATCATAGTCCTTGTTCTCGCGGTAGCGCCAGAACCTCTAACAAGCGCTATCTGTTTACCATCAGAACTCCAAGTAGGATGTATATATTCTCCATATATATTTGATAAACGTGTAGGAGAACCACCTGTAGAACGTACTTTCCATAAATGACCGCCTCCAGTTTCATCAACACTAACAAATGCTATCCATTTACCATCTGGTGAAAAAGCAGGTGTATATTCAAATTCACGAAAATTATCATTAGTTAATCTTTTTGGTGTTCCATTTGGAAGAGACATAAGATATATTTTACCCACAGCTTGGAATGCAACAGCACTGCCATTCGGGGCACCAACATGGTATCGGGTGAATTGCACCTTAAATGGCTCATCAGAGATATCAAATTGCTTATAAGCCTGCTCAGAAATTGTTCTTTTTACACTGGCAGTAAAGGGGATTGTTTTAATTTTCCCAGATTTAACATTCAAACGCCTTAACTTACCACCTTGGGATAAAATGATAGAATTACCTTTTGCATCCCAACTATATGCTGGTAAAACTCTTATGGTTTTCATTCCTTCGGTCATATCCTGTTCAATAGGGTCCATAATTACTCGTTCATCCCCAGTTAATAAATCGCGGAGCCATAATGCGGTTCGAGGGCCAAATTCATGACCTTTCCAAGTAATAGTACCATCAGGAATACGTCTTGCAAATGCCAGCCATCGACCATCAGGTGAAATCTCAGGAGCATATGCCCCTCCAGAGGAAAGTCTTAATTGTCTTGTAGGAGCACCACTTGTAACTGGGGTGATCTCTCCTGTGTCAAATTCATATCTTTGTATATTGATGGCACCTTGAAGTATATCACTAACATTCCAGGCAACTGTTTGTCCAGGCGTTCTTAAATGAAAATATAGATATTTTCCATCTTCAGAAACGGATGGCCATTTTGCACCTTGAAGTTCTTTACCGCCTATCTTTATTCCTTTACCTCCATTACGATGGTACATATAAATGCCCGAATCTCTACCTCGGGACGGGCCTCTAACTACTGACTGCCTTGATACAATAATATATTCGCTATCCGGTGTCCAGGTTGGATGGCTTGCACGTAAATTTAAATCTTCAAATATAGATCTGGGGTTTGATCCATCAGCATCCATTATCCAAAGGTTATTTTGACCAGCTCGATCAGAGATAAATGCAATTGATTTACCATCTGGAGAATAACGTGGATGATAATTGATAGCTACACCGGTTTCCTGTGTAAGCACGCTTGCTTTACCACCTTTTGAAGGAACTCTATAGATATGAGCCAATAGATCAAAAACTATCCATTTTCCATTTGGTGAAATATCTACAGACATCCAAGTCCCTTCATTGGTCTGGAAAGATATATCTCGCGTTTTGCCTCTGGCTAAGGTTACATCCCATTCTTCCACATTATCTTGAGCTAGCAAATATGTGGGAAATAATAATACAACTATTAAAAAGTTGATTGCTTGTTTGTTTATTCTCATATCTATACTCCTTCTAATTTCAGCTGAGTAATTTTACCAATTATTCTAGGTATTTAATTATTTTTTCTTTTGAATTTTATATTTTTTGTCCGACCAGTATTTAGCATAAATCCGTTGTAATTCTTTTCAAACTCCAGCGTTATCCATTTATCTTTTTTAAATGTAAAAGGACCTGCTGGATTTAAACTTACGGGATCCAAATAACGAATTTGGCATGTCAATGTGTCCTTTTTCATATTAAAATGATACGATGTTTCCAGTTCTGGTGAAAAGAACGTACCACTAAATTTGGAAAGTTGCTTATTATCCATTCTAAAATCAGTTTCATCTAATTCACTGGTAGAAACCTCCTCTTCATTTGTCTCAAAATCTGGATCAGCTAATATATCAGCCAAGTAAATATCGCTGATTTTTTTAGCCAAATTACCTGGTTTCATTGAAAACAAATTAGTAAGAATTATAACCGAAAATCGCTGATCTGGGAACCGAAGCATATGTGTCCTAAATCCTAAAAAACCACCACTGTGACCAATTGTTTTTAGTCCCTTATACTCCCCGTGTACAAGACCAAAGGCATAATCAAGAGTATCCCCATTATTCAATATTCCTTTGGTGAGAATTGTCTCCATCAATTTTTCCCCAGATCCAATTTTATTGTTATAATAGTTTTTATCCCACAGAATCAAATCATCTATATTAGATAGCAGTCCACCTGAACCAACCAAGTCAAAACTACTATGTACCCTTTCAAGCACTGAATCATTTTTTACATAATAACTTTCTGCACGATTTTTTACGATCATATCACGGTTATCATGGAAATGAGTATCGTTCATCTCTAAAGGTTGGAAAAAATATTTTTTTGTGTAATCACGAATAGACATACCAGTCACTCTTTTTACGAGCACTGCCATCAAAAAATAACCAGAGTTAGAATACATGTATTCATCACCGGGATTGAAATTGAGCGCTTTTTGCCTTGCAATGAGATTAATTATTTCTTGTTCATCCATAGAATCTGCATAAGATCGTCCTTTTAAAGTCCATAGGTTTAAGTAATCTCGCAGTCCACTTGTATGGTGGATTAAATTTCGTATTGTAATTTTGAAACCATAATCAGGAATCTCAGGAAAGTATTTTCGGATATCATCATCCAATGATATTTTACCTTGCTCCTCTAAAAGTGCCATTGCCATCGCAGTAAATTGTTTGGATACAGATGCTAAATAAAAAACGGAGTTGGAAGCATTGGGATAATCGTAATCCAAGTTTCCATAACCAAAACCTCCTTTATATAAAATATTTCCATTTTTAATTATAGCAAAAGAACCACCGGGTGAATTGTTTTTATTCCATTCTGAAAAAAGATTATCTACTGCATTTTTTTCCTGATTACCCTCACAGCCAATTAAAACTAGAGTTAAATAAAAGAATGTTCTTTTAATAATCATTAATTAATCCTTTTTTAATTCAACCCAATGAGTTAGTGCATTGCGGACACGCTTTTCTGGGACAGGTACCGCAATTAATGCGCCGTTCAATTTATTTTGGCGATACTTAACATCAAGCCTGAGCTTATATTTGACACGATTTACATCATCTGTGCCAAGATCACCTTGAAACTCACCATTAAGGAAATTATTTTCAAAACTTAGTTTATTTAATACTGACCAGGGTTGGTCATCAATTCGAATAAAAGCATAGCCTGATTTATCAATTTTTAAATTGACCCTTTTTCCCCCATTATAGGTTTGTACTGCCCCAGACCATATACCGTTAAGTTTCTTTTCTTTAATGCTATTAGGACCTATATCCTTAGCTTTTTCATCTTCTGTATTTGAAGTGATTTGACTAGGGGCTTCAAACTGCTTCGGAAATAAATGCTCCAAAATCTTATTTTCTAATTCCGTAACTAATGACGTATACTTATTACATAGAATCACAATAGCAACATCTTGATCAGGCAATAAAACCAACTGGGTACGTACACCACCCATTCCTCCACCATGACCTACAATTTTCAATCCTTTATTGTTTTTTCTTACTGTCCATCCTAAACCATAGCCAAATTCTTTTCTTGAAATATTTCCTTGAGGTCGCGCATAACTTTCGTTCGCCATAATGTCTATAGATTTAGTGGTAATAATCTGACGCTGTTCTGGAAGGTTATTTTTCAAATGAAACATCCCAAAGCGAACAAGATCATGTGCACTTGAGAACACTGCAGAAGCACCCGGATGATCAAAATCATAGAAAGGAATAGGTTCATTTTCAGGGTTATATCTAACAGCAGCATACTTTTCAAGACCTGGGCCAATATCTACCGTTGTATGATTAAGTCCTAAGGGTAAAAACACTTCATTTCGCATAAAATCAATATATGAGCGACCAGAAGTTCTCTCAATGATATAATCTAATATTCCAAATCCTAAGTTAGAATACTGCCATCTCTCCCCAGGCTTTGTAACAAGATTACCATATCTCATGATAGTTATATCCATGGGTGGTCTTGTATAAGGCTCATCTTCATAAAAAAACTGGTAATGAAGTGGAAGCCCAGAACTGTGATCCAACAAACGCCTAACCGTAGCACCTTTGGCATTAAAGGAATGTCCATTGAGTTGAGCTGAACCAAGGTAATTATTTGCAGGATCATCTATATCAATTAATCCTTTTTCAACAAGAACCATTATTCCCGTGGCCGTAATTGGTTTGGAAATTGAAGCCAATGAATACATCGTATGAGGAGTAGCTGGAATTTGGTTTTCACGATCAGCCATGCCCCAGGCTTCTTCCCAAATAATTTTACCATCTTTTGCCACCGCTATAGCTAAAGAAGGCAGGTTGCGATCTACAATTTCCTTTTGTATGTAAGAGGCCAAACCATTGAATTCAGATGGCCTAGAATAATTTTGCGCAAAAATAAAACTATTTAGTTGAAGACCAATGAATATACTAAGTATTATTGTGTTTGATTTGTTTATCCAATTAAAAATCTTCATGATCATTCCTAATTATTTTACCTGGCAAATTACCTGTAAGCTCACCTCGATCAACCGTAAAGTTTCCATTTATAATTACATATTCGATACCTTTCGAATATAGGTCTGGGTTTAAAACAGTTGCATTATCCCTAATATTATTGAAATCAATTATTGTTATATCAGCAGCAAAACCCTCCTTTAAATATCCTCGATCTTTTAGCCCAACAACACTTGCAGGAAGACCAGTCATTGAACGAATTGCAAATGGTAAAGTGGTTGTATTCAAATCTTTAACATACCGAGCTATGCGACGTGTAAATGCCCCAAAATGACGCGGGTGTGCACCCGGTTCTGATTGGAACCCCTCTCTATCTTTAACGCCGCTAACTGCCGCATCAGAACTTGTAATGGTATAATCTTGTTTATAGTAATTAGTTACATCCATATCATTTATACCATAACCTCGTGTCCATGCGCCACCAATTACTTCCTTATATCCATTTAATGCCATGTAAACAACTACTTCTTGATAAGTAGTATTTCGATCATTAGCAATTTGCTGTAATGTTTTTCCTACAAAATCTTTATCCGGATAGTCTACAACTACAACCCTATCTTGCCCGCCATTATGATCAACGATCCAAGAAATATCTCTTTTAATTATTTCACGTTTTTTAGAATCAGCCCAATTACGTTTTAAATTATTCCTAGAATTTTTGAACAGACCTTCTTCACTCCATTTTGGGTCATCTCTTCCACCAACTATAGAAACATTTTTATCTATCAAAGACCATTTCGGTATCATTGGTCTCGCTCCACCTCCAAATGTTTCATATGGATATACATCAATAAATACCTGTAGGCCTTCATCTCGAGCATTATTTATTATTTGAATATCATGAGAAGACCTTCCAAAAGAAGATCTCCCTCTTGCTTTATGATGACTACCCACTACCCGAATTCCAGTAGCGCGAGCTATTTGTATTGTTTCTTCCAAAGCCTGTAAACCATCAATAGGCCAACCTTTGGCTGTACTTGGCAACTGGGAAAGCGGCATTATGGCTTCATTCCGCTGATGTGCGATATAAAAACCATTATAGTCTGAAATAACCTTTCCTAGAGCAATAATTTCTTCCGTATTACTAAAACGTGCAGGTCGATATTCAAGCCCCGCACCCATTCCAAAAGCACCCATTTCTAATCCTTCTTTAAGCAGGACTTTCATTCGTTTAATCTCATCCTGAGTGGCCAATCGTTCGTAATCATCTCCCATAACCTCACGGCGGATAGTACTATGGCCTACCATTAAAATAAAATTCATGCCATGGCCTTTACTATTTAAAGCTTCCATTTCTTTGCTCAATGGCCAAATTGTATTTCTCCCATCTGCCCCTCCTAATACAGTTGTAAGTCCTTGACTAGTTAAGCTCTTTGCCATACGAGGTTCAATAAAATCTGAAGTCATCGCCCTATCAGCATGAGAATGAAGATCTATAAATCCTGGTGTAACATAAAGTCCTGTTGCATCAATATCCCGATTTGCTTTTTGATTTTTAAGATTCTTTATAGCAACAATTTTGCCATTCGATACCCCAATATCTGACTGAAACCACGGATTTCCTGTACCATCAATTAATCTTCCATTGCGAATAATTAAATCGTATAATTCTTGTCCTTGTAACTCAATACCTGAGAATGAAATAATTATAATAAATGAATGAATTATTTTACTAAGATTTACTGGTCTTTTTATCATTTGGCTCATTCCTTTATTTTAATTCTCCAATTATTACTGGAAGTTTTACATGGGAGGAAATACTTCCACCACGATGCATTTTAATTACTTGCCCGCTATTATTTGAAATTGGTGTAAATGTATCCGCATCCGCTCCAGCAATTGCTATTCGAATACGATGACCTTTACGTATTAATACAGAAATTGGCCACATATAAAAACTAAGGTTAGTGACTTCTCCAGGAGAGATTAATTCCGCATCTAAACGATTGTAGGAATGATAAGGTAAATCATTCACAAAGTATGGATTGGGTGTAATTTTTCTGTGTATCATTCGAATTCCACCTTCTGTTAAATAGTGGCTTTTTCCATTTGGATCAACATCTTCTAAATAAACAAATATCATCCCATCATCATGATTTATTGAAAGGTTTATTTCTATAATTGGATATCCTGTGATCTGCAGGTCCTTATTTAGAGGTTCAGTGGTATAAATCAACATTCTATTATCCATTTCTTGACGATCATCTAATTTAAGAATGGGTTTACCCATTTGGGCAAACCAACGATTGTATACACCAGTTGATACCTTATCATCAACAATATACTCATCAATTCCTAATTCCACTGTTTTCTGCGAAACCAAACTATTACCTTTATCCATATAAAAATTCTGATATGTGAAGTCTGCAGGTGGCCACTGATTAGAAGTATGATATTTTTCTTCTCCAAGATTAAAAAAACGAATCGGCGCCCAATCACTTACTTCATTTAATTTACCTTTTAGATGATAATCAAAAAAAATTCTTCTTAATTCAAATTGATCTAATTCACTTGGTTGCGGAGAAAGGGGTGTATCACTAACAGTATATGGGCTAGCATGGTAGGCTCCACCATGCGTTGAAGCCATTAAAATTAAATTTTGGGGATTATTGAAGTTCTGGAATCTCAATAATGCTCCATCTGCTGTACCTGCATCTAACCAACTTGCAAATACCAACATAGGAATATTTGATTTTCCAATTTCATTCCGCCAATAAATTGGTCCAATATCTGCCCATGTTTCCCCGCCACTAATTTCGTCATCTCGATATTCAGCTGCCAAAGCTTTTTGAAAAACATTCGGATTTGAAGCGTGCTCTGAAATTGCAGATTCAAATAAAATTTTATCCTTATTAACTGGCCGAACACTCACTCCGAGTTTTTTTACATTATTATTATCAAAGTCTCCAACCCTTTCTCCCCACTGTTTAATAAAGCCTGTGGCTATTGCACCATATGGCCTAACGGGACTCGAATAGATATCAAAATCTGACCATCCAGGGATTACTGCTTTTACTGCTGAGTGATTAACAGCAGCTAGTAATTCTGCAGTGGTTCCTGTATATGATGTACCATAAGCCCCAACATTACCATCAGACCAATTCTGCGAAATCACCCATTCTACAATATCGTATCCATCGAGTACCTCCTTTTTCCCATATTCAGTTGGACGGGTTCCAAAAGAAGCACCACTTCCTCTTGCATCAACCTTTACCAATACATAATCATTAGACAAAAAGTGTTTATCTAAAGGGCTAAGGGTGGAAATCATTTCTCCAGTTTTCCCATCTTGGATACCACGCCGATATCGCGTTATAATGAGTAAAGCTGGATATTTTGAATTTGAATGGTTATCAGGTTTGTAAATGTCCGCTGCTAATTTTGTGCCGTCTTTTGTTACAATATAATCTGAACTTAAACTTTGAGCACAAATATCTCCTAAAATCAAATTGGGGGTAAATACAATAACTAAAACATAGAAATATAAATGATAAATTAATTTTTTATATTTAATCATAGATTAGTTTTTTACCATTTTCACTTCTGGATAATTGAATTCTGGTCCATTCAATAAATCTAAAGGATTTCCTTTTAAATAATGGTTGAAAAATGCAACGGTTAAAGCATTAATTATTTTATGTGCTCTTTTAGCCGGCAAATCACCTGCAGAGTTAGGATAGAATAAAACTAAGTCAGAAAAATGACCATGGTTGGCTCCATCAATTGTTATATCATACCAATCATTGGTAGATTTTTCTTTTAATTGTGCATCTTTAGTTTCAACTATTTCAATTAAATCATTCATCATCCTTTGGTTTTTTTCTGTTTCTTTATCATTCTTCCCTTTAGGAGCTTCTGGAACATCACCGTTATGAAATAGCATAAATGGAGTTGTTATTATTTCTTGATCTGCTTTACCAAATAATTGGCCATCATGGTCAATAACAGCCTTAACACGTTTATCATCAATGGCTGTTTGAATTGAAGCAGCACCGCCAAAAGACCAACCATAAAGACCAATATTGTCAAGATCTAAAATGTTTTTAAAATGCCCATTATTATTTAAAGTAATGGTTTTTTCGATAACAAATCCTATATCTGCTACCCATTGTGGAAAATGAAATTCATCAAGGTATTTCCAATATTTTAGAGCATCCCTTTTGAAATCTCCAGTTGGTGGGGGGGATAATAATGTATCTTTTAATACACTTGATCCATTTGGCAGAAACTGAGTTTTATTAAATCCGTTGTGTCCAATTGAAAATACTACATAGCCATGGCTTGCCAATTCCTCTGTGGTAAATGTACTTGTAAAGCGAGTCCAACTACCTCCATGATTATAAATTAATACTGGAAATGGTTTTATTGTTTTTAATGGTGGAGCATTATTTAATGCATTGGTTTTTACATGTTGGACCATATTGAATTCAGTATAAGAACCAAACTCATTCTGATTTGTGATATACTTTGCTTTCTGGCCGGTATTTTTATCGGTGGGGTACCATACACGGATATTTACATTTCGGAAATCATCTTTGTTTTTGGTAAATATTTCTTCTCGCGACTTATCAGTCCAAAAATATTCTTTCATACCAATGCTATACTTCCCACTTGGATCAGGAAAAGGATATTCAGGTATTATGGATGGTTCAGAAATAATAGGTAAATCTGGTAGAGGATTATCCAGTTTGATAAATTTTAAATGTTTAACCCTGCCTCCGTTTAATATGAATCCAGTTACTATATCATCTTCTTTTTGGATACTAAGGCTGGAAAAGAACCATTTATCTCCCATATACTGATTCTTGAAAATCGGTTTAAGCTCAATTTCCCCATGACGAATATGGCTTGCAATCAATCCATTACTTTTGGGTGAGATTGTATATAAAGCTTCTAATTCCGGACTATAATATTTCCCCTTTAATTTTTTTAGCTCACTTTCGGAAACTGTAAATGGATCCGTTTGAACACCCTTACCAGATTCCAGACCATCTTCGTTAAAAATAATAAAATAATTATCCGAAGAATTATTCCCAATTTTGAATTCTAAAAAAATTTTCAAATCTTTAACCCAAAACTTATTTTCTCCAACTGGAGCTAAACGCACTGGATCTTTATTTTCAAATTTTGCATAAACGGATGACCACCGTTTATATAATTCGACTTCTACACCTGTATCAATTTTATATCTACTAATTATTGAATTAAGTAATTTATCATCCACTACTATTGTTTCAGGTTCATTTCTATTTGCCGCTTCGCTGTATTGACTGAACTCTTTTTCAAATAATAAATCTGCAATTTTATAGGCTCTACCGCTTGGTCCAGCAGTTGCTAAGTTTGTTAAGACAACTATTCCCACCTCTTTATCTGGGAACCAAACCACATGTGACCTAAAACCAGCATCGGCCCCGCCATGACTCACTGTCTTTAATCCTTTATAATCGCCAATTACCACACCATGAGCATATGAAATCTTTTCCTCATTATTTAAAATGCCCTGAGTTAACAACTCATCTAATAATTCAGGCCCACCAACACGCTTATGGCGGAAATTATCTAACCATTTAGCCAGATCCTTCGCAGTTGTAAAGAGGCTTGTTGCTCCAACGTTTGCATAGCTTAAAACTGATTTTTTCAACTCACCTTCGATTTCCTTATAGGAGTACGAGCGATCATCTACAATATGCTCATGGTCATCATGAAAATGTGTTGAATTCATACCTAGGGGTCCAAAAATTCGTTCGCTTGAAAATTCTGCTAAAGTTTTTCCAGAAACTTCTTCAACAACTTGTCCAAGTAAAGTGTAATTCATATTGGAATATAAATACTGCGTATTGGGCTCAAAATTGAGTTCCTTTTGCCTTTTAATAAGCTGTAAAACATGTTCCGTTGTAATAACATCGTCTAATCGCCAGCCGCCTATGGCTAACAATTCCCATTGATCTCTGATTCCACTTGTCATCTGTATCATCTGCCGGATAGTGACAGGATGATTGAATTTGGGAACATATGGCAAATATTTCTGAACCTCATTATCAAGATCTAATTTTCCATCATAAGCAAGGAGCATTACTGACATTGCAGCAAACTGTTTAGATACTGAGGCAACATGAAAAATTGTATTTTCATTAATAGGTAAATCGTATTCAACCTGTGCACTGCCATATTGCCTACTATATTCAATTTTACCTTTTCGGATAACTGCCACTGAAGCACCAGGGCTATCTTTCGCCGACAAATCTTTAAAGATTCGGTCTATATTCCTCGTTAATGTATTTTGCCTCACATTTTCACAAGCAAAAGCGTTGAAGAAAAATGCGAACAAAAATAAAAAAACTAAATCACCTTTATATTTTATCATCAATCGCCTTTTTTGTGCTTAGTTGTAGTCCTCTATTACTTTTGTAGATGGACGACGTGATTTTTGAATTCGTTTAGCATTAGTTTCATTCGTTCTTATCACTCTTAAAATATTTTCTCCTGCAAGTTTTTTAAGATCTTCATCAGGCCAACCTTTTTGTATTAATGCAACAAAAAGATTTGGGTATTTTGATACATCTTCCAAACCGATGGGCATATCCGCACTTCCATAATAATCGCTACCAATTCCAACATGATCAATACCTACTAAATCTCTCACATATTCAATATGCTCAACAACATGACCAACATTTGCTTTTGGCGATTCAGCTGCAAGGGCCTCAAGACATTCAGAGGTATTGCATCCTTTGATAGTTTTATCACCTGCTTCAATGAAATCAGCAGCTTCTTGGGAAACAAAAAATGGAATGAAAGACAGCATCACGACTCCGCCATTATCCTTTAAACGTACGAGAATTGAATCTGGTACATTACGCGCATGGCTTGTAAGACTACGTGCATTAGAATGTGAAAAAATAACTGGAGATTCTGTTACATTAAGGACATCACTCATGGCTTTGGGGCTAACATGTGACAAATCAATCAGCATGCCTAACCGATTCATTTCAGCAACTACTTCATTCCCGAATTCAGTAAGACCATCATTTTTTGGCTCATCCATTACAGCATCCACCCAATCTAATGTAACATTATGTGACAACGTCATATATCGAACGCCTAACCTGTAATATATTCGCAGTGCACCCAAAGAGTTTTCTATAGCATGGGCACCTTCAATACCAATAAGGGATGCGATTTTTCCTCTTTTAAATGAATTGATAATATCGTCAGCAGTTAAGGCTAGCTCTAAATCATCTGGATATAATTCAATCATCCTATGTGCAATATCGATTTGCTCAAGCTGCATTTTAGCATAGCCAAATTCTTCAACCTCTCCAGGAATAAATACAGACCAAAACTGCCCACCTACCATACCTTCTCTCAATCGTGGAATATCTGTATCTCCGTCCAAATTTTTCTTTAGGTCAAATTCATATATATCACGAGGCGCTTGCTTTCTATTTCGGATTGTCCAAGCTACATCATTATGAGTATCTATTAATGGGGTACTACTTAATATTTTTTTTGCACGTTTAAACGCATCATCTTCAGAAATATTTTTTGATGGATTTTCTGATGAACATCCATATATAATAATGAAAAATGGAAGTAGGTATTTCATTTTTTGCTCCTTTTATTGATTTGGATCCCAATGATCAAATACATAGCGTAATCCACGGGAAAGAGCACTAGCTCCAACTGACGTGTGAGTTTCATCTGGCATATTATGGCAGTGAATTTTTAGGTTTTTATAACCACGCAATTTCAACTTATCAACAAACACTGGGGTAATCTCTGCCATTTTTGGCCAACCATATTTATCATATGCTTTAAAAATGTTTTTATACATTTCAGCCGTTGGACCGCCCATATTAAGAACCTGCTGGATTGTTTTTTTTAATTCTTCACTTGTTTCAAGGCCACCAGCCGTGACAAACACTTTTGCATTAATATCATTATGATTTTGAGCAAAGTGAGATTCCCATTTCCAAACCTCTTCTTGATTCCACCAGATGGAAGGACTTATGATCACATAACGCTGAAAAGTCTCTGGCTGATTAAGTAACACCCAGCTAGGGAAAAGACCTCCCAATGAAATCCCAGCAATGGTTGCGTCATTTGGGTCCACGGAATAGTTAGATTCAATTAATGGTTTTAATTCCTCTTGAAGAAATTTTAAAAAGTCTGAGCCGCCACCACCCTCTACCGTTCCTGTTGGATCAATTGATACTTTAGTCATAGCCTCTAATTCTCCACCAGCTGTTGGAGTATAATCTCTCCAACGTTTTGCCATAGTTTCCGTAAAACCGTTATCTACTGCATAGCCGATACCGATTATATATGCCGGTGGCAATTCCATTCCTAATGCCATCATCCGCTGTACTTCCATTGTCATTCCAAATAAACCATTTCCATCCAACACGTAAATTACCGGGTACTTCTTATCGGGTTCCAGTGGAAATGGTTTTGCAACAAATATTCGAAAAGTTTCATCTACAGATTTGGACTTCAAATCAAAATACTCTGCCTCATGAAGACCCGTCATTTTGACTGGTGTTTGAGCAATAATTGATCCTAGCAAAAATATGGTTAAAAAGATTCTTTTCATTTTTATATCCTTATTATTTATTAATATTTTTTCTTTTTTTCATCTTTGAAAAAATAATCCAGCCTAAACCTAATATAAATATAAGACTTATTTGTGTCTTATAATGGAGACTTGAAATAAGTATGATTTTAAATAAAGGCCAATCAGGTGCTTGTATTTTCTTTATCCATATCAAACCATCCATATCAGAAGTATAGTTAATTTTAAAATCACTTTTTAGACCTTCAAGCGCAAAAGGTTGCTTTGTAAATAATTCAGGATAATCTTCAGCCGTTAAAGCAGATGATTGAAGATCAAGAAAGAAATCTTTTTCACTCGCTTTACTTAATAAATCTCCAAGTTTTGAGCTGCTCTCTATTTTTGAATATCCAATATCTAGATTCAGATCATTATAGATTAAAATAGTTGAACCGGATTCAGCGAATGGAATAATTGTATAAACTTTTGAGCCCAATGCATCTTTTAAACGTTCTCCTACAGTTGGACCAACAGCGAGATTTTTGAATTCACCATATTCACTAATCACATTATCTTGACTATCATAATAAACATGAGAAAGATGACCCCAGATCAGTATTTTGTTATTTGGTATTGTTTGAATAAGATCCATCGTATTTATAAAGCCTAAGGAATCACGGACTACTTTATAACGACTCATATTAAACCCGCCTAACTCATCACATAAAGCCAAAGAAGCTCTAAAACTTTTTGGCATTGTTTTTAATATTATATCATGGGGTATATTCGGATACTGCTTCTTTATCTCCGGCGCTACTGAATCCACCCATTCTTCAAATAAATCAATTGCTGATAGCACTTTTTGATAATCTGAAGATTCATATTTTATACAATGATTGGATATTGGAGACATTGCAGCTACCCAATCCTCTAAAATAAAATTTTGCGGAGGATCAGAATAACGCATGAGTCTTTCAGCTAGTAATTTAAATGCTTTCTCATTTTTAGTTCCCTGTCCAATACCTTGCTGCACATCATATGCTGTAATATATAATGGATTAGTGCTTTGAAGTGTTGAAGCTTGATATTCAATTAGTTTTTGTACTTCAGGTGTATTCCAAATAAAAGGGAATGAAGAAAGTGCTTCTGTAAAATCAGATTCATTTTTTTCGGAAGAAAATAGTATATCTTGCGTTACCCAATAATCCGTAGCTCCTCCTTCCATAGCAATGACATTAAAATCATGATACTGATTAAGATATTTGATCATTCCTATTCGTAATAATGGAAATTCACGAGTCAAATGAATTGATTCACCTAGCAAAACAACATCTTTATCATTTACTATAGGAGATAAAAAAGAATATTGATTGTGATTTAGATAATCATCACTATCAATATCATTTATTATGTTTTGTAATGGCGTGACTTGACCATTTATATATTGTGAACTAAAAAAATAAAATAATAATAGAAAAACTCTGTTCATTAGAAAATCCTTCGAAAGTTAATTTTTTGTTAATTTAAAGCCTGATTGAGATCATTAATCAAATCAGACGCTGATTCAATCCCAACAGCTAAACGAATAAGTGATTTATCTATGCCTGATTCTAAAAGTTCATCATCACTAAGCAATGAATGAGATGTTTGCACAGGTCGAGTTACTAATGATTCTACTCCGCCCATACTCGCTGTACACATAGGAATTTTTAATTTGTTCATCACATTATCAGCTTCCTCAATACCGCCTTTTATAGTAAAGCTTAACATACCACCAAAACCACATAACAATTCTTTAGCTTTTTTATGACTTGGATCTGATTCAAGCCCTGGATAATTAACGTGTGAAACCATTTCATGATCATTTAAAAAAGTAGCGATCTTCATTGCATTACTACACTGTTTTTTTATTCTTAAGGATAATGTTTTCATGCCTCTTTGCAGTAAAAAACACGCGTTTGGATCAAGGCATCCTCCAAGATGATTTAATTTTGAATTAATCTTTTCCATATGAAGGTCATTACCAATAATGGCTCCTGCAACAATATCCGTATGCCCATTTAAATATTTTGTTGCAGAATGAAGTGAAATGTCGAAGCCTAGCTGAATCGGACAGAATAGTGCAGGACTAGCAAGCGTATTGTCAACCATTGAGATTAAACCATTTTCTTTTGCGAATGCGACGACCTTTTCTAATGGTGCAACTTCTATCAGAGGATTTGTTATTGTTTCCACATAAATGACTTTCGTATTTGATTTTAACTTAGAACCCCATTCAGTTGGATCCATTGCGTTAATAAAATCAAATTCAATACCATATTGCGGCAGGTCATGCTTAACATAATCGGCAGTACCCCCATATAATGTTTTATGGGCTAGTAGATGATCACCTGATTTAAGAAACGTTAAGAGCGATGTTGTAATTGCACTCATTCCAGATGATGTAACAAGCGCACGATCAGCACCTTCAAGGATAGCTAGTTTATCATGTAATACAATATGATTAGGTGTGTTATTTAATCTGATATATTTTAAATCATCATAATTTTTTTGACCAGAATATTCAAAAGTAGAGCTTTGGAATATTGGAACATTGGCTGCTCCTTCAATTTTTGGATCTGGCTCACCAGCATGAATAACTTTGGTATCAAATGACATATCTTTTGGTTTGGCCATATTTTACTCCTTGTTTCCCTTCTTTACATAAGTATCGAGCCAATTCGCTGTCTCCCATAACATATGCATTACCGATTCCCGGGCACGATACCCATGGCTTTCATGTGGCAGCATCACCAATTTGGCTGTGGCTCCATGTCCTTTTAAAGCATGGTAGTAACGCTTGCTCTGTACCGGAAAAGTACCAGAGTTATTATCAGCATCCCCATGGATAAGGAGAATTGGTTCATTCATTTTATGGGCATGCATGAAAGGAGACATGGAAAAATAAATTTCAGGTGCTTCCCAGAATGTACGTTGTTCCGATTGAAACCCAAATGGTGTCAAACTACGATTGTAGGCACCACTTCTGGCAATTCCTGCTTGAAAAATATCAGAATGGGTCAACAAATTTGCTGTCATGAATGCACCATAGGAGTGTCCTCCAATGGCGATTTGATCTTTTTTGGTGATATTTCTTTCCACCATAATATCTGCTGCCGCTTGTGCGCTGGCCACCAACTGTTTTACATAATTGTCATTGGGTTCCTCTGATCCTTCTCCAATAATCGGCATGGTAGCGCCTGAGAGTACTGCATAACCATATGACAGCATAATTAAGGGAGAAGTGGGACTGATTCGAGAGAACCGGTGAGGAGATCCCACTACCTGTGACGCTGCTTGAGCAGTTTTAAATTCCCTTGGATAGGCCCAAACCAACAAGGGCAATGGTCCATCTCCCGGCTGATGTCCCGGTGGCAAATATAAGGTGGCAGAAAGATCTATACCGTCATCCCGCTTATAGGTAAGCATTTCTTTATAAACATCCTTCATTTGAGGATAGGGATGTAAAAATGAAGTAACAGACTCCTTTTTACCGTTTTTTACGTCACGCCTATAATAGTTTGCGGGTTCATCTTTTGCTTCTCGACTCGTAAGAATCACTTCTCCTTTTTTATCCATGATTGAAACCACGCGTTCATAGTATGGGGGTTTACTCCGCCACAACCGTTTGGTCTCTTTCGTATCCATATTGAACTTATCTAAAAATGGTTTATCCCCTTCAGGTGAAGCGCCGATACCAGACATAAGTATAGTAACCCCGTCTTGTATATAAAGAACAGCTCGACCATATTCATTTAATACTGTTAAAGGCGATCCGGGATCATTATAACGATCTTCATATAAACGATCGATTATTTTTTCTGACCTACCCGTTTCTGGATTCACTCGCCAAGTTGTAGTCCTTCTTTCAGTCCACTTTCGATCGGAAACCAATGCAACAGATTCATTTCCCCAACGGATTCCACTATAACGTAATGGCAATTTGATTAAGGATTTTGGAGAACCATTAAATGGAGACTTTAATGTAAATACTTCATCTTGAAATGATACATCCACTCTAGGATCACCACCATCCAATGCTTCTGTAAAATAAATCGTGGATCCCACATCGGACCGCCAACCAAAAGATCGAGGGCCATCGATAACGGCATCTCTGCCAATGGGGATTGACTCAGCCAATGGCATATCTCTCAATGTATGTACATGTTTTCCATTTTTATTAATAATTTCAATCCGAGTTGGAAATCGGTAGACTGGAACCAAGTATGAAAAGGGCCGATGGATGGTTTCCATCAGAATATATTCTCCATCTGGCGATGGCTCCGCTCTACGAATAATTCCAGATCGTCCAATCTTTTTGGTTTTCCCTTTTAGAGAAACATGAACTATCTGTGCATGCATATAATATTCAAAGAGTGCTTCATCATGAGCATTGGTAAGGAGATCCTGATATGTCCGCGCTGGAGATTTTTGGCCCGCATTTTCCTGAATGACTGGCCCAGATGGAGTGGTTAGTTTTTCAGGTGGGTTTCCCCTCCCCTTCAAAATAGTTTTTGCCAACAATCCTTTGCTATCAGACAACCAATGATAGGCAGACCCATAAATGGCATTTAATGGTGTTTTTAATAATTGTTTTGCCTTCCCTGAACTCACATTGGCAATATATAATATTATCTCATTCCCTTTGGTAACAGCCATGGCGATATGATTTCCATCCGGTGCCCAGGTTACGTTAGAAATGCGTCCATTATTGGGTAGCCCTTTCACTTTTCTCTGTTTTCCGGATTGAATATCCTGAATTGCTAAGCCGATATAATAACTGGTTCTACTCCGTCCATTTGTCATAGGGTTAATACGAAGGCCCGCTAACCGCAACTCCGGTTGGGATAACTCTTTAATAGAAGGCAAACTGGACCGCTCCATTATGAGAATTTTGCTTTTGTCAGGACTCAGATTGACAAGCGGTGTTGCAGGTGCATCCACCAAATCTGCAATCGCCTTCGGGGGCATCCTATATCCATCATCTCCTATTAGAAGTGATGTGCTTACAATTAATAAGCTGCAATGAATTATTTTTTTAATTGGCTGTTTCTTCATTTATAATTCCATTTCATTTTATTTGGCGGGAATTGCTGGACGATGCCTTTTTGTCTTGTTAAGGCTTCAAGATCATCCAATTCAGAAGGTAAAAAATCAGTGAAATTTTCGTTCCCATTTTCAGTAACCACAATCGTGTCCTCATAGCGAAGGTATAGATTTTCTTTGGGTACCCACATCTGGGGATCAACGGAAAATACGTGACCTACTTTCAAAGGTCCATAGCGATAAGGGCCATCATCATGAACAGCCAAACCCACAGGATGAGATAATACACCTCCACCGGTCCTAACCATTTTTTCTGCCGCTTCTTTATAGATTTGCTTTGAAAATTTATAATCCTTCATAATGGGTTTCATTCGCTCTCTGGCTTCATCTAATATTTCATCTGTAGTAACTCCGGGGCGAATTATATCCAATACTACATTTCGGTATTCCAAAATGATTTGGAGTAATTCTCTTTGCCATGGCTCATAGGTTCCATTCACGGGCCACATCCGTCCAATATCACTAACATAATACCGAAAATCCGGAGCATAATCCATAAGGACCAGATCACCGCTTTTCAATTGACTATCATTTCTGTAATAGTGGGCATTGATGATGTTTTTGGTGCCTGATGCAGTGATTGACCTATAAGCTTCTAATCGCGCACCATTGATCAGGAATATATAACGTGCCGAACCATCCAATTGATATTCCCACACGCCGGGTTCTGTACTTTTAATGGCTTCGATCATACCCAACCCTGCCAGTTGGGAGGCTCGTCGTATCAGCGCAATTTCCCGAGGACTTTTTACACTCCTCAAATTATCAATTATTGGGGTCAGATCTTTTACTTCATTATGACGGTTTCTCAATTTCAATAGCTGTACCAATCGTCCTTCTCTACTGATACGGCCATCCCAGGAATCTGAAGCGATGGATGCATTTGCCACTTCTAATTCATATCTGCTCTGTCCCTGTCCTTCAGCCGGCGTAAACATGGTGTAAATGGTTGTGGATCGCTTCATGTTTGGAGGAAAATTTTCGCGCATCTCTTCTGTCGATTTTACTGCATCTACACCCACCAGTTTTTTGATGAGTCGTTTATCATCTGCATTTAAAATTTTTCCCTCACTGCGCTCTAACCTTTCATTTTTGGGAGGCATGTATAGGGTTACTTTTTTCTCCCGCCCATCTAAAAGTATATAAGCATGAGGAGATTCAATACCGGATAAATAATAAAATGCATTGGATTGTCTGGGCATGATGAATCCATTGGTTAGTGGAATCCCCTGAACTACCGCAACCGCATCTTCGCCGATCTGATCAAATACACCTCTCCAACGATCTTGAAATTCATCTGGTGGAAAGTCAACCTGATAATGCTGAGACCATAGTATCGAGAAAAAAGTAGTAATTATTAAACAATATTTCCTCATTTCACCTCCAATTTTGTCCAATAATTTAATTTCCAAGTTAGGGTTAAAAACAATTGATAATACAAATAGTTGCCATTTGCTAAATAAACAATATTAAACGCGTAAAAATGTCACCAAATGGAGACATTCGAGTTTTTCTCTTTATCATGTAACTTATAGAATTCATAGTTGTATTGTAGTGTTCTTCTCCCTTATGCTTGACGGTTCTATTTTTACGAATGTACATTCATAAGAGGTAAAATAAATATGAGTGAATTTGATTCATCAGTCATAAATGACAAATGTCAACTATATGGACTCGTTACACTGCGGGTGCTCATCGGTTGGCATTTTTTATATGAAGGTATTTCAAAACTGATCAACCCATATTGGTCATCTGCTGCATACCTATTGGATTCTAAATGGATTTTTTCAGGCTTGGCAAAATCGATTGTGTCCAACCCAACAATGCTCAGTATTTCTGATCATGTCAATATGTGGGGACTCACCTTTGTCGGTATTTCTTTGCTGTTAGGATTGTTTAGTCGATACGGTTCTATAGTCGGCATGGGCTTGGTAATACTTTATTATTTATTTGCTCCTCCTTTGCTCGGCCTAGAATATAGCCGCCCTGGCGAAGGCAGTTATCTCATCGTTAATAAAAACCTCATTGAAGCATGTGCATTGTGGGTACTCTATTGTTTCCCCACCAGTCATATTGTTGGTTTGGATCGTTTTTTATCCAAATCAAATTCGAATTAAAAGGAGTAGATCATGAGCGATCAACCAACAAAACAGAATAAAACCAATTTAGAACGACGAGATCTCATTAAGGGACTCGCTACCGTACCTGTATTCGGTATCTTTTTAGCCAATCTCTGGCGGAAAATGAGTAGAGATGCTGCCAAAAAGGCCAACCTGCTTTCAGGGCTTGTTCAGGAAAAATCTGCCCCAGCTGTCATCAGTGGACTTTCAGATAGTAAACATCTCAATTTAGGAGTGATTGGCTATGGTGGCCGTGGAAGTCACTTGGTCCGTGGCGCCGGATTTGCCACCCCGGGATGGACAACCAGTGCATCAGAAAATGCCAGAAAGAATAAATTGGACAAAGGTTTTGCCACCTATATGTCTCAAAAAGATTTGAATGTATCCCTCATTGGGGTATGTGATCTTTTTGACGTTAATGCAAACTATGGTGTGGCTGCTTCAGAAAATGAAGTTCGCCCAGGCGGAAAACCGGTAAAAACGGCTACGCGATATCGCCATTATAAAGAATTGTTGGCCAATGATGAGATTGATGCAGTCATCGTGGCGACACCAGACCACTGGCATTCTCAGATTTCTATTGATGCCGCAAAAGCCGGCAAGCATGTCTACTGTGAAAAAGGCCTCACCAGAACATTTGACGAGGCCATTGACCTGTATGATACTGTAAAAGAAACAGGCATTACATTTCAGCTTGGTCATCAGAACCGTCAGGTAGAGGCAAACGAAAAGGCAAAACAAATAGTTCAACAGGGATTACTCGGCCCAATCAACCTGGTTGAATTGACCACTAACCGTAATTCTCCTTGGGGTGCCTGGGTTTGGGGAATACATCCTGAAGCGAATGAAAAAACACTAGACTGGGATACATTTCAGGAGCCATCTCCAAATAAAATTCCTTTTGGTGATGAAGCACTAAGACGATTCTTCCGTTGGCGCTGCTGGTTTGATTATGGCACTGGTTTATCTGGAGATTTATTTTCCCATGACTTCGATGCACTAAACCAAATTATAGAAATGGGTATACCTAAATACGCATCCTCTACTGGTGGCGTTTATTATTACAAAGATGGTAGAGATGTGCCAGATGTATGGAACGCCACACTAGAGTATCCCGATAAAGATTTGACGGTGCTTTACAGTGCAACCCTATCTAGCAATAACCCCCGAGGTAACCGGATTATGGGCCATGATGCCACCATGCAGATGGGAGGACAAAGTGGTGGCGGATCAATTCATGGATTTGTGGTGACAGCTGATTCGGAATCCACCCAGTATAAAGATAAGCTGAAAAATGGTGCCATCAATCCAAAATACCCCATTTATACTTACTCACCGGGATCAAAACAAATCGATGGAGTAACGTCAGCAACATCCCAATACTTTGCCAATAAAGGGTTGCTTTACACTTACCGTCAAGGAAAACGTGTAGACCCAACCCATCTCCATATTAAAGATTGGTTGGATTGCATTCGCAGTGGCGGTACACCTAGATGCAATATTGAAGTGGCCTTGCACGAAGCAGTAGCTTGTCATATGGCTACCGAATCTTATCTTACGGGGCGCAGGATTGAATGGGATCCTGTTAACCGAAAAATGATCTAGAACTCGTTGATGAATAAGAACACTCGTTTGGGCGCTATGATGTTCCTCCAATTTGCCATTTGGGGTGCTTGGCTACCATTAACGGCACGCTATCTTTCTGCAAGCGTAGACGATGGTGGGCTTGGATTCACTGGATCTGAAATTGGAATGATTCTTGGTCTTGCAGGTTCAATCGGTGCGATAGCAGCGCCCTTTATTGCAGGGCAATTTGCAGATCGTTACTTCAGTACAGAACGTGTATTGGCATTTCTAGTCATCACTGGTGGTATCGTTAAATGGTACACGGCACTTCAAACTGATTATGCATCCTGGCTTTGGCTATCTATTTTGTACAGTGTACTTTATATGCCCACATTGGCGTTGTCGAACTCAGTTGCTTTTTCCCATATTGATGATACTGAAAATACATTCCCAAAAATACGAGTATGGGGCACTATAGGTTGGATTGCTGCTAGCTGGGCATTCCCAATGATTTGGCTTCAGCAGGATCTTTCTTTTCAACTCATGCCACCCTTCTTGTCTGGGGAGGAAGTCCCCAATGTAACCGCGCGACTAGCGGATGCATTGAAATTTTCAGGTATGATTTCCATTGCGTATGGCCTTTTTTGTTTCATGCTTCCCCATACACCGCCCAAAGCAGATGCTGTGGAAAACCTCGCATTCAAAAAAGCCTTTTCATTGTTCAGCAATAAATCATTCCTCGTACTGGTTTTGGCCAGTCTGGGTGTGAGCATTATTCACCAGATTTACTTCCTGCAAACAGGACCATTCCTCTCATCCATCGGTATTAAGGATAGCGCTATCGGTCCAGCCATGACCATTGGTCAATTTGCGGAAATTCTCACCATGGCCTATTTAGGATTCTTCCTGAAACGGCTTGGGTTCAAAAAAGTAATCGCCATCGGTATTATGGCCTATTTCGCCCGATATGCCATTTTTGGCACATCCTTCTTACCGGCGTGGGTCATGGTAGTGAGCCAAGCATTCCACGGATTCTGTTTCGCATTCTTCTTTGCGGCGGGATTCATTTACGTGGATAAACTGGCGGATGATGATGTTCGTCACTCCGCCCAAACCGTTTTTGGAATTATTATCTTTGGTGGCGGTCCGGTTGTAGGTGGTTGGCTTTCGGGTTACCTGCAAAATATGTATACAGTAGCCGGCACATTCAACTATTCAAATTTCTGGTACACTTTAGCGGGAATGGGATTGGTAACAGCCATCCTGTTCTTCTTATTCTTTAAGGTTCAATTAAATAACAGTGATAATTCATAATGAGTAAAAATCGAATCGGTATTGGTTTTATTGGGGGTGGTTTCATCACCCGGTTTCATATTCAATCTTTAATATCCGTACGGAATTGCGATGTGGTGGGCGTTATGTCCCGCACAAGAGCATCAGCTGAAGAGTCTGCTGATTTAGCTCGAGATATCGGCGTGGGTGACGACGCAAAAGCATACGACACCATCACCGATATGATCGCTGATCCCAATATTGATGCATTATGGGTATGCTCTCCCAACTTTGCACGGATTGAGACATTTGAAGAAATTGCGGATGCAATTTCTTCTGGTAAAGGAGAATTGGTCGGAGTGACTTGTGAAAAACCCTTGGGCCGTAATTTCGAAGAAGCTCAAAAGGTAAAAGAACTTGCAGAAAGCGTTGGTTTGCTTGATGGCTATCTTGAAAATCAAGTTTTCTCGCCCTCAATAACAAGAGGAAAAGAAATTGTTTGGGCCAGAGGAGCGGCTACAACTGGCAGGCCTTATCTAGCGAGGGCTGCAGAAGAACATAGTGGCCCTCATATGCCATGGTTTTGGGAAGGATCGCTGCAAGGTGGCGGTGTATTAAATGATATGATGTGTCATTCAGTTGAAGAGGCTAGATTTATGCTAACCGAACCTGGTAAGCCTAGAGATTCTATTACGCCTATAAGTATTAGTGCTCATACAGATTGCCTGAAATGGCAACGCCCTGAATATGTAAAAATTCTATCTGATAATAGTGGAGGTAAAACAGATTATTCTCAGAGGCCTTCCGAAGATTTTGCACGGTCCCTTATCGAATACCTTGACGAAAATGGGAACAAACTCATTGTTGAGACCACCACATCATGGTGTTTTGTTGGTGAAGGATTACGCTTAAGTATGGAGCTGTTCGGACCGGAATATTCCATGTTTGTCAATACGCTGGATCCGGATCTGAAAGTCTTTTTTAGCCGGAAAGTTGCTGGTGCAGAAGGTGAAGATCTGGTGGAAAAACAAAATGCAGAATCCGGTGGTATGCCCGTGGTGAGCAATGAAGCGGAAGTCTATGGCTATACCGCAGAGAACCGCCACATGGTGGAATCATTTTTGGCAGGCAAACGTCCAGAAGAAAATTTTGATGATGGATTGGATGTGACACGCCTCTTAATGGCCGCATACATGAGCGCTGAGCAAGACAAGACCATTCAACTACCCAATAAAGATATTGAAACATTCATCCCGGCTGTGGCCCGAGGCGCATGGAACCCGAAGAGATAGTTATGAAAAAATGGAGTTTAATTCTAATGAGTTTAATAATCACTGGTTGTGCTTCTGAGGCAGGTTGGACCGTACTTTTTGACGGTGAGACTGTTAAGGGCCTTCGTGGCTATAGAATGGATGGTATGCCCGATTCATGGGAAATTGTCAATGGGACTTTAAAGACAAAGCCAGGGACCGGCCATGATCTGATTAGCACTGAAGTATATAAAAATTTTGAGTTAGAATTGGATTGGAAAGTCCCTCCAAAGGGCAATAGTGGTATTTTTTATTTTGCTACTGAAGAAGGTGATTATATTTGGCAGTCTGCTCCAGAAATGCAGGTATTGGATGATAAAGGCCATACAGATGGTAAGAACACATTAACCTCAGCTGGCGCACTCTATGCCCTAATTGCACCTTCGGAAAGTATTGTGAAACCTGTTGGTGAATTCAACTCAGTTCGTATTAAGGTATTGGATAAAAAAGTAGCACATTGGCTAAACGGTGTAAAAGTAGTTGAGTATACTTATCAGAGCAGTGAAATGTGGAATTTAGCCAAAGTAAGTAAATTCAATAGTATGCCTAATTTTGCCAAGGCATCTGAAGGTCACATTGGCCTACAGGGAGATCACGGAGAAATATGGTACCGCAACATCCGAATTCGGAAATTATAGTTTGAATCGGCGGAACTTTAATATAAAATTGGCTAAGGTCACAGGCAGTTTGGCCTTCACGGGATTGAGCGGCTCCTTACTTTCAGGCTGTAATAAAACTGAACTATTTAAAATATCATTAGCTGAGTGGTCTTTGCACCGCGCTTTGCAATCCAAGAAAATTGATCATTTGGATTTTATTTCTTTAACAAAAACTGAGTTTGGTCTTGATGCGGTTGAATATGTTAATTCCTTCTTTTTTGATAAAGCTCAAGATCAAAAATACCTTAGTGAGATGAATACTAGAGCAAATGATCATGATGTTAAAAGTTTGCTTATTATGTGTGATAATGAAGGCAATCTTGGTGATCCTGATAAAAATAAAAGAAATCAGGCAGTAGAAAACCATTATAAATGGGCAGAAGCGGCTAAATTTCTAGGTTGTCATTCCATTCGAGTGAATGCCCGAAGTGAAGGGTCATGGGATGACCAGGTTGAATTGGCGGCAGATGGATTAAGAAAGCTGACTGAATTCGGCGATTCCATCGGCATCAATACGATTGTAGAGAATCATGGTGGACTTTCATCCAATGGTAAATGGCTGGCAGCGGTGATGGAAAAAGTAGACCATCCACGGGTGGGCACGTTGCCAGACTTTGGTAATTTTCGCATCCAGGGTGATGAATGGTATGAGCGCTATAAGGGAATGGCCGAACTTATGCCCTATGCCAAGGCCGTGAGCGCCAAGAGCCATGAATTTGATGCCAATGGGGATGAGACAGGCTCGGACTTCTACCGCATGATTGATATTGTATTAGATGCGGGATACAATGGTTATGTGGGGATTGAATATGAAGGTAGTGTCCACAGCGAAATGGAAGGTATCAGACTGACAAATGAACTTTTAAGAAAAATCCAAAATTCGATTCGTTGAATTATTACCAATAATCCTTCTTGATTATTGGATTATCCATTTTTTTCTTCTTCTTTTTTCCTGCCTTTTCTAGAGCCGTGAGTATCAAACCTGCGAATCCCAGTTTTTCCCACTCAGGTTGAGGCTCTGTGTTCTTTTCTTTTTGTTTCTTTCCCATAGACAAAATTACAGTATTAAAGACCTTTACTCATTTGGATATTATTATTCAGAATAAAATTTTAATGATCGCAAGGGTATCATTTCTGAAATGCGTTGATAGCTTTTTCGACCAAAATAGGAAAATAACCAACCATAGATTTATCTTTTATTAATCTCTTTAAGCGCCGAATACTATTCTCTTGAGATATTTCCCCATCCAAATGAGCGCTCAGAATATTTTGTAGTCTTTCATCGGATTTGTAGGGTCTACCGATACCTAAATGCACTGGCCATTCCCGGCTGGTCTCAATGTGAACTTTGGCCTGGTCATCCTGCCCATTTTCAACCAACTGAACTGCTTTTGCTAAATGGACCCATTCAAATAATTGACGGCTTTCTCTGGCCATTTCAGAGGGCAAGACATCAGCGTCATTTAAGGCAGTGATACATGCATCCAATTGATCATTATATAATAATGACCGGGCATGCATGATTTCTATATCAAAATTTTCTGGAAATTGATCCATGGCTTTAGAAGAAAGTTTCAACGACTTAGGCCAATTACCTTCCTTTTGGTGATAGTTAATTGCGTTCAAACGTAGCGGCCAGCTATCTGGAGAAAGAGACAGAGAAAGTTCCAGATCATTTACTGATCCGGGATGACCCCATTTACTTTTCAGGGCAGCTCGGGCAGCATAAAAAGCTCCAAATTTTGGAACATTGTTCAATTGATTCATCAATTTTAAAGCATCTTCTTCCCTGTTCTTTGCCCAGTAATTCAATGCCAATAAATATTTGAATTGCCAACTATCATTCTCCATTACTGCCCATTCCAATACAGAAATTGACTCGCGCCTGAAGGGATGAACATAAGCTGGAGATTTTTGAATTGCCTTTTCCAGTAGAGACGGATCATCCATTAGATAAGCCGACCAGATAACAGTCATGGGGTGTACTTGATTATTCAAAGTAGTAACTGCTTCCTCATTCAATCCGCGATTAAAATAAGAAATAGCCAGCTCCAAATAGGTTTGTTCTGGAAATTCATTCTGGATCAATTTTTGCAATCGTTCAAGATTACTATTAGATGGGTCAAGCAGATGCATTTCCAGATTAGCAAAATGGTGGAGTGGATCGATCCACAATAATTGGTCAACCCATTTTTTGGATTCGGCGACGTTGCCCAATTTCCGATTGGCAATTACTAAAACTTGAAGGGCATTCATATTAAAACGGTTAAAGTCCAGTGCCTGTTTGGCATAATGAATTGCACGATTCCATTTTTTTTCAATAAGATAAATTTCTCCTATCTGGGCAAACGCTACGGAACGGTATGCCATTGAACGGGCAGCCCAACCAAAAGCTTCACGAGCATCATTGAAATTCTTATTGGCCCTATAAAGATTTCCTGCGATGAAATTAGCTTCTGCGTCGTAGCTATCCACCGATAAGTTTTTGTGAATCAAATTTAATCCCTCTGGGATCATTGCTTTACGGAAATACAGATCTGCCATCGAATTATTGGCGCTTAGATGATTTGGATTGGTTCTCAGAATAGATTTAAATAGGGTCTCAGCTTTATCATGTTTTCGTTCTTTTAAATATTCAAATCCTAATCTATAATCTTGATCTGATTTTGAGATAGCAGCTATCACCTCCGGCTTTGTATTATAGGATCGATTCAGCCGATTAACATTGGGGTTGGAAAAATAATGAAGGTCAAGCTCAGAAAAGACCACTTCAAAGTCATGAGCATAATCAGCAGTGACTTTGTGGATCTCTCGAGGTAGTAAGTCCAATTCTGCTGTAAAGATATTTCTCCCTTTTGATACCACTTTGATCGTACCGGAAGTTTGGATAAATGAATGAAGTTTAATATTAATCTTTCCATTTTCAACCTCAACATTCATGGCTCCATCTTTAGATACCTCTACCATTCCTCCCAGTTTGCCAACTGGAAACCAGGCTTCGGTCCATAGATCTGCACCATAAGGGTCAAAACCTGCTTTACGGATTGGGTTCTCATGATCACCTGGAGAATATTGAACCAGTTGTCTTCCGGCTTGGAATTCAATGTACTGGCCATCAGTATCGGTCAAATGATCTTCCCATATACCCCCCTCATCTGATAAAGCCCACAGCCAGAGTTTTTGACCCGGCATTTCATCTTGTGAAGCCCAATGACCAAAACCGTATCCATCATTATGATAATATCCTCCGAAAAAATTCTTCCAGGCACCTACCACATGGTAGGATTTATGGCCTTCGAATCGGTTATTGTCATAATAAGTCAAGTTGCGTTCTTCACTATCAATTGACCACGGCAAAACTTCACCGCTATGTTTTAGGTAACGATCACCGGGAAAAACCATTTCAAGATCATCCTGGGCGAAAGCAGCGGCAGTCATCCAATTGTAATAGGCCTGAATTGTGGGCGTTGGATTGTACCACAGTGCATGGGTCTCAAAATTGGCTCTATTTGGTTCTACTCTTATTTCCACCCGCCAATGGGTCCGGGATGGCAGATCCATGGCACCAACAAAGGTGGATACACTTCCATCAGGATTTGTCCGAGTTAAATAGTCAACAGGGGTTGCCGTGGACGGGGTATGGCCGATTACACCAAAATTGAATTCAATCCCGCCTGATGTCCATGGTCCACGAAGCGCAATATTTCGAAATTTCATCACTTCATTCCTATAAATGAATTCTTGACCATTGGCCTTATCAATTGCACCCCATACTTTACCGCCCACTTCTGGCAGAACATACACTTCAATATGATCATTTTCCATTTTTATGACTTTCCATTCTTCTGGGGTCCCTGTATGAGCATATCCCATTATTTGATGGTATGGATATAACCGTTTATCCTTAGTAAGATAGGGAATAGGGTTTGGCTCTGAAAATGGATAGGTCTTTAGGGTCTGTATCTCTTCTGTAATTGTTGGATTATTGTTTTCACATCCGAACTGAAGAAAAATAAAAATGCTTAGTGTAATTTTTCTCATATACTGATCTGAGTGACAGTTAGTACAGGCTTTCCATCTTTCCATTGAATTTGAAATAGGTCACCGTATTGGTCATCAGAAATTGTGATTTCATCGATGATGCCAAACAATCCAATCAAATTGGGGAGCGTGTTGGAATGCCCTGAAATAATCACTGTTTTGCCGCAATGGGAAAGGGCACGCTCGATCTGCCCTTCCGGGTCATGGGCTGTGTGGATTTTTACATTCGTATTCCAAACACTGGCCAAGGGATTCACCGTTTGCTGCGTCCGCTTAAATTCACTGGAATAGATGACACCATTTTGAACATCCTTTAAGGCTTCGGCCAACGCATCGGATCTGGCAAATCCTTCTATCGTCAATTCCGGATTCTTCTCGCCCTTGATGATTTGTTTTTCAGCATGGCGAAATAAATATACTGATTCGGGATAACATTGAAAATTCTCAACTGAATAGTTTGGACCTGAAGTAGCACAACCTAGAAAAGTCAATAGTGAAATCAATACAATTGGTCTCATTTTTTTCATGAAAATAATTTAATGGGTTTATTTGGAGTTTCAAGTCTACTAAAAATAAAGAAAAATATAAATAAAAAGGGTCTGCATTTGCAGACCCTTTTTATTTATTGTGAGTTAATTATAATTAGTTATTACGGCCAGTTTAAATTCTTATTTGCTGCAATTTCTGCTAGACTTGGTGGAAAGCAAACATCTCGTCCTTCCATAAAATCAGTTGATAAAGAACTAAGCCCATTAAAGCGAACATTGTCTTTTAGTCTTCTTCCTTCAAGCCATAGCACTAAATGTCTCTCCTGATCTAAAGCAAGCCAAGCTTCACTTGTAGTCGTAGCAGTTTTGTTAGCCACACCTGCGGCAGTCCTAACTGAATTGATTTTTTCCATACATCCAGCAATATTTCCATCCCTTAACATAACTTCAGCTTCAATTAGCCGCATTTCTGACCCTTTAGCCAATGGAATATTTGAACTATTCAAAGGATATTTTTTCTGTCTAAGGAATGGTTTGGTTCCACTAGCTGCAAGAATTCCCACATCCTCCATTGGTGTTCTAGGATCAGCATAATCAACATATGCTGGGTCGGCCATGGGACGTCCATATATAGTTATTTGTTTTTGATCATGTGATTCAGACCAAGTAAGATTATTTTCTCTTCCACTGTTACTTGAACGATTTGCCACGAATAGAAAATCATCCGAAATTAAAGCTGCATCTTCTGCAGCTTTCGAATAATTTCCCAGAATCAAATTGCATTGTGCTCTTCCAGCAATTGCAGCTTTCTCAATTGTCTGATCTCCACTAGCTTTAGCAATTGTAATAGCGTTATTAAAATGTTCTATAGCCCTAGTATAATGGCCGTCGGCTTGCGAACCAGAACCACCATCAATAACCATTACACAAACATTATCAGCTAATAGTCGATTTGCATATCCTGCATGTAGATATGCCCCTGCTACTAGAGCACTTGAACTAGCATTAGACTGGGTTGCCTGAAGCCTTGCAACTGCAGCTTCTGATGACCATCGCCCAAGATGGCCTGGAGCCCAAACCTGATCATTAAGTGAATTTAAATCACCATCACTTGGTATTTGTACCCATGGCCTGGTTGCATCTGCAGCCATATCCGTTGATGCTACACCTGCATAGAGTGCAAAAAGATTCGCAGAAACTTCAACATCAGAGATTGCACCTATTAATACAGTTTTCCCAGAAGCCTCTTCATCTAGGGCCGAATCAATAATGGGACCTGGATTTATGACCTCAAAAATATCTCCGCAACTGTAAATAAGAAATGAAAGAGCAATAGTTAATAATCGATTATTTTCTTTTATTAATTTTTTCATAATCTATTATCCTCCTAAATACTAGTCCTGAAAGTGAGAGAAATCACACTTGCAGGAGGTATTTGATAATATTCATAACGTGCAGGGAATGGTCCATATGCGGAATTTCCAACTGTCATCTCAGGATCAAACCCAATAAAGTTTCCTGATCTCCAAAGATTCTGACCTGTCAAAGTTAGGCTAGAACCATTCAAGTCAAATAACATTCCATCAGGAATACGCCAGGTTAAGGCTACATTTCTAAGTTTGAAGAAGTCCGCTGGCCGCATCCAATGATCAAAGTTAGGTGTAGGTTCTTTACAGCGAGCTCGCCAAATAGCTGTTTGTCCAGAAAGCGGTTTTCGATCGTTACATTCTGGCCATAGCCCTCTTCTGACCTGTTGCCATGGCATGATCATGAATTGATAAGCTCCTTGCTGTCCATCGGCTAATGCAGAAAAAGTTAAACTTTTATATGTTATTGTTGCATTTAAACCGTATGTAACTGGTGGATAAACAGGGCCATAATATTCCATACTTTCTGATAGAATTGGTTCTGCCATCTCATCAGGATTCATCACTTTATTACCCCACATAGAAATAACCGGATAACCTTCCTTTACCCATTGGCCAAGAAGAGGTCCCCACCCTACAAAAAATTCCGGTATACCACCTAGATCATTAATCTTGCTATCATTAGTAGAGTATGTAGCTCCCAACTCAACTTTTAAATCCCTTGTCTGAACTGGTCGGGTTTTTAAGGCAAGTTCAATTCCGCTATTGGTAAAAGAACCAACATTGGTCAATTGTGAATTCAACCAACCTAGCGATGGGGGTGCCGTAACTGGCATCAAGGCATCTTCAGTCTTGGCATTGTAAGTTGTAAACTCAAGACCGATCATTCCATTCAATATACTAGCCTCAAAACCAAATTCAACCTCCGTTGTCCTTTCTGGGCCTAATTCTGCATTCCCGAGATTGGCGGGAGTAACTCCAGATTGGCCATCATTCCCCGTTACAGGATTCCATGTTCTAACAGCATCAAATGCACTGGGAGCTTTTCCAGACTGACCAAATGCAGCTCTAACTTTCATAACCTCCCAAAAAGAAGGCCAAAAGTCATGATCAGAAAGAATATAGGAACCTGCAATCTTTGGATAAGTCTGTAATCCATAATCGCCACCGAAAGCACTATGACCATCAACTCTAACACCAAGAGTAATAAATGCTCTATCGTTAATCCCAACAACTTCCTCCCAAAACATACCTGCCGTTACAATATTTAGTGCTTCTTCATCAGTAAATTTTGTTCCACCAGATGATACTGTTTTTGGCCCTGGACCTCCAAAATCTTCTGAAGTAGAATAAATAGTATGATCTCTATCATCAAAAATTTGACCACCAACAGTCATTTTTGAAGTGATATTTTCACCAAAATTCGCTCTCCAGGTGCTTGCTAATTCAATTGTTTGTGTACGGTGATTCCAGCGATTGATAGCTCTTCGACCTCGAGGCAATAAAGGCCAATCAAAAGGGATTGTTTGCCGGTTAAGCGCATCAGTGTAGTCCATACCATAACTAATACGAGTATCAATATTCAATGATGGCATCGAATGATTAATATTAAAACCAAAAATAAAATGCTCCGTACTGGACTCATTATCAACGTCCCATATTAACTGATCAGGGTCACCTACATAGCCTTGCGGTACAGCGGCATTTGTATAGTCTTGATCGCCTCTTAAAACATTTAACATAAATCCATAACCATTATCGCCACTTTCAACATAGTTTGTTTCTCTACTTGAGTAGCTGGAATTGAACTCTAGCCTAACATTATCACTTGGACTAAAGCCGAAATTTCCTCTGAGACTTAATAGCTGAGAATCATTTTTATCAACTACACCCATTTGATCATCATAACCTCCAGAAAGAAAATATCTTAAATTATTTGTTCCCCCTTTAACTGAGACATTCGTAGCATTGACTCCACCTGTTTTAAACCAAGGCTTAAGAAAACCCCAGTCACTTGTCTTAGCAAGCACGGGGCTCATGTTATATTCCGACATAAAGCGATTACCGGTTGTTGTTTTAACATTCCACTTTGGTTTTTGACCCGATGACCCTCTTTTTGTGAATATTTGAATAACGCCACCGGCTGCTTCAGTACCATAAAGTGTGGTTGCAGATGCACCACGGATAATTTCAACACGCTCTATATCGTCCATATTTATATCATCCATTGGATTCGGAGAGGTCTGTGCACCATAAGCACCCGGATTCCGACCGGCCTGACTAGAATAAGTCCCAGCATTATTATTCATCCGTACACCGTCAATATAAATCAGAGGTTGTATATCTTGTGAAATACTATTCATACCTCTCAACATAATACGCGACCCAGCACCAACCTGACCTTCATTTCTCATCTGAGTAAGACCAGTGGTTTGTCCATAAAGAGCTTCTGCTAGCGTTGATGCGGGTTGTTCTTCTAGTGAACCAGTTCTTAATGTACCAACGCTATTACCTATCTCTTTTCTAGAAGCAGCACCTGCAGTCCCAGTTACAAATATTTCATTTAATTCAACTGCAGAAGGATTAAGTACAAATTGAAGAGTTACAGTTCCTCCTGGCGAAACAGATTCAGCTTGACGAAACTGTTGATATCCAATATAGGAAGCTACAAACTCATAATCTCCAGCTGGCAAGTCATCAATTGTAAATTCACCGTTTTCGTTAGCTGCTGCACCAAAGCTCGTTCCAACTACAGCAATATTCGCCCCAGCAAGCGGGTTTCCTTCAGAATCTGTAACAGTTCCTAAAGCTTTACCTGCTTGAGCGAACAAACTAACCGGCACCAACAATGTGATTAAATAGATAAAAAATCTCTTTAATTTGGTATCATTTTTCATAATGGTCACCTACTTCAGTTATTGATTAAGGATTCACAATTATTTTCTAATTGATGTATGTAGAGTTATCAAGAAATGAAATTATTCTACAATCATTATAAGTTTCAGTTAATATAATAATATATTCATATATATTACTATATATAATAATATATAATCCTTCTTCATAAAATGAAGGCTTTAGGTCTTTAAAAAGTCTGAGTGTGATTTAAAGAGCTGCCGCCTATAAATCCCAAAGCTAAAATAATGCAGATTGATTTGACTGAATTCATAGATTTCATGAATCTCTTAAGTAACTATCATCTCCATCGATCCAATCTTGGCGAGGTGGTGAGAATGTATCTGTCGCCATCACATCACCGATGATGAGCGCCTCATGAGGAACATTGGGCGGAATAATTAACGATTCGCCCGCATGTACATCCACCACTTCCGATTTATCCTCCCCAAGCCAAAACCGAATGGTGCCGGATTCAATAAAGGATAGCTGTTCATTTTCATGCTGATGTAGGGGGACTAGGCAACCGTCTTTCAATTCTAAACGGGCGATCATAGTATGCTTACCCCAAATCATTTTTCTTCTAATAGATGGAGCAACCTCTTCCCATTCTAATTCATCCCAATTGATTATATTGACCATGTTATCTCCTTATTTTGGATTAATACCATGAAATCTACGGATTAATTAGATATAAATAAAAAACCCCCGTGAGGAAGATATTTTTAAGAATTAGAATGAGGTTTTAGTTAACTAAGTAGTTTTTAACTCTATGACATTTCTTAGAGCCAAATTGTTTGGATAACTTACCTTTCCAAATGTTGGTAGAGATTGATTATCTACAAAATGTATTACCATCCCAAATATATATTACTACGTTTAAAAGGTCACAACCTCTCATATCATGACCATCGCTGTAATAATATTCTCGCCAGTTAGTTTCATTGCAATCACTTTGTGCAAATACTGCACTCATTAGCATTGTCATTAGTATAATTTTCTTCATTTTTTTCTCTCCTTTATTTAATTCAGAGAATATTCATTTTAATTCTTTATAAGATCCTAATGGACTATTGCAATTATCAGGTTCATTGGCGGTATAAGCCCAATCCATCACCATCCACCTATTATCTACTCGCGTAAGTGTAAACGATTCAGCACCACAATGGGAAAATTTTCCGTTCAAATGAAAATCATATGTTGTCCAAGCGATGGCAAGGTCACCGCGATACATAATGATTGGATCCCACATGCGCTCATAGTAATCAGTTGATTGATCACCTACCTGTTTAAAAAAGTCTGTATTTGATCTAAAACTCATACCGTCATTGCGAACTCTGAAAACGCGACCTTCTTCTAATACGTGAGATTTCGCTTTTAAAAGATCGTTGGTGCTGATTGCAATTAGCATCTCTTTAACAACATGTTCAATGCTATCAGTTGTCGCATCTGATTGCAAACGTACGGAATGCATAGTTGAACGATCAACCGTTCCGCAGCCATAGAATAAAAAACATAATAAAGTAATCTTATTCATTGTGAACTCTTTTATTTAATCCAAATGTGTTTCATTCTACAATTTGCCAATTACTTTCATTAATTATCACTGGTTTAAGTTTATCAAAAAAAAATCCTATTCATAAATATTTAATAAACCAATTTACAATTGAAGTTGTTGAGTGAATTCGATTTTTTGTTTTTAGAAACCCATGTCCTTCATCAGGAAAAAGGATATACTCAACAGGTATGCTTCTTGCTTTAAGGTTTTCTACTACTTGTTCAGCTTCCACTACTGGGACATTTGTATCGTTTGCCCCATGCAAAACAATTGTAGGGGCAATAACTTTATCAACCATATGAATAGGAGAAAGGCTTTTCAAAAGTTCTCTTTGAGTTTGAGGGTCACCATATTCGATAGTTGAAATAGCAGCCATCCAAGGTTCAGTATTGGCAAAAAATGTTTCAAAATTCACTACTCCAAAAAGGTTTGCTCCAACATTTATCATATCTGGATAGTAAGCTAAACCAGCCATAACCATATAACCTCCATAAGATCCTCCCATTATACCGATACGTTGAGGGTCCGCAATTCCCGTATTTATTACATATTCTACACAGGACTTTATATCTCTTATACCATTAAATCGCAATTCACCATTATCTAGATTAACAAAATTTTTTCCAAAGCCGGAAGACCCTCTAACATTTGGAGCAAATATTGAAATTCCTTGTGCCAAAAGTGCTTGGTAATCACTTCTGAATTGAGGTCTTTCTTGGCCTTCTGGTCCACCATGGAAGCTAAGGATGATTGGACCAGGTGTATTACTTGATTTAGATTTATATAGCCATCCTGTTAACTTAAGACCATCATGAGCTAATAACTCGACTAGTTCCGGTGCAATTAATTTTTTTAGATCAACACCTGCGTGGGGACTAAAAGTAAGCTGTCTAAATTGATAAGACTCCATATTCAAAATCCAAATATCCCTTGGGTTTGTTGCTCCTGAAACCTCTAAAGCTAATAACTTTCCATCTTTTGAAAAGGTAATCCCTCCTATTATTTCAGATGGAAGGTTTATTTTTTTATTTATGACCTTTTCATTCTTCAAATCATAAAAAGTTAATTCATTTCGTCCAGAAACATTCCATATTAGTGCAGCTAACGATGCATCATTATTCAATTTGAAACTTGAAAGTTCAGCGTTTGATTTTTCAACAAGGATTTTTATTGCTCCTGGTTTATCTTTTTTTCTTATATCGATTTTTCCGAAAGCGATAAAGTCACGATTCAAATTAGAACCAACATAAATTTCTTTTCCACTTGATGAAAATTGTCCAAAAAATGTACCTGGTCCTTTATGATATGTAAGAATTGTTTCATGGCCAGTTTTTGTATTAATTAGAAATAGGTCATTACTCCCACGACTCTGTAATCTGTTTAAAATAGCAAATTTTTCATTACTGGTTATATCAATAAATGATCCAATACCTTTACTTTTTGAAATAAGTTTTAATTTCATATTATCAATGTCTGCCAAATAAGCATCCATGGCAGTAGACAAACGGCGATTAGAAGACATCATTAGCTTTTCTCCATCAGAAGTCCAATTACCTAAACGATTGGTTTCATTCCCACCATCCGTAAGAAGCTTAAGATCTGAACCATCTGGACGAATTAAATAAATTTGTTGATTCATACCCCCACCAGGAGCCATTGAAAAAGAAAGCCAATCGCCGTTAGGCGACCATTCAACACTTCCTATGGGGTCATCTGTCGTTGTTATTAATATTGGCCAGCCGCCCTCTATTGAAACTTTCCAAATTTGTGGTATACCATTCATATTAGATATGAAAGCCAAAGTTTTTCCATCAGGAGAGAAACTAGGGGACCAACACGAACCAATCTTTGCCATCATGCTAACTGCTGTTTCAATAGAATCTTTTTTGTTTGCTTTGCTTGTTGTCGAAAAAACCAATATTAGGGTAAAAATTATAAACCTATAGTTTTTATTCATTTCATTAAACATATAATTGATTCTCCTTTATTTAGTTTTTGACTATTCTAAATCCAAAATGATTATTTCCTCGATTCTCAAAATCTGAAGCTCTTGCATAAGTTAATAATGTTGATGCGTGATAATTCCAAGATCCCCCGCGCCTTACCCTTTTATTACTCACACCTACAGATGTGTTGATGGGGTCTGTTGTATCATTGGTGTAAAATGATTCTTCATAATAATCTTGGCACCATTCCCATACGTTACCACCCATATCATATAGGCCAAAAGGGTTATTTGGATATGAACCTACATTCAATGCATGTCCATTTGGATTATAAACTCCTGGCTTTTCTCCATTATAATTTGCTTTTGTTAAATCTAAAGTTCCATCATCTGTAGGATAGGTTAATTGTTCGCCTCCTTTTGCAGCATACTCCCATTGTGCTTCTGTTGGTAAACTGACATCGTAATATTTTGCAAAAGCATATGCACCATACCATTTTATCCAATTAACTGGCCAGTCTGATTTTGTTGGATCTATCAATTCAAATGAATTAGTTGAAACATTGAAAGAAATCCAACTTTTATTATTAATATGTTCTGGTTCTCCGCTACTTGTACATCCACCTGTTTCTCCTAGTTGCAAAAATATTTCTCCTGAATTTGGTGCATTTTCTGTGCCGATGACTATTTGCTCTGTATAAATGCCACAGGGGTCAGAGATTTGTTTATTTGATACTTTAACCCATCCGTGAGAATAAGCTCCATTTAAAAAAGTTATATAATCTTGATTGGTGATTTCCTTTTCTGATATTTTAAAAGAAGTCATTGTGATGCTAACCTTTGGTGCATCATTTTGGACTGTTGATCCCCCCATAATAAAAGTTCCAGCAGGAATTTCTATTAATGAGATACTCTTTGGCAAAATAGCATTTATTTCCAGTATATCAGTGTCGCCATTGTCCTCATTTTCTGAACAAGACAGTAGTGCAAATAGTAAAATATTGAAACAAGAGCATTTCATTTTAAAAGCATTATTTTCCGATAATATTATTTTATATTTAATTTCGCCCCTTGCTAATTTATTCTTCACTTTATTATCCTTTATTTAACCAATAGGCGCTTTATCTTTTAAACAAAAATCAACTATCATTAAATCAAATTAATCAAGCTTGACACTTATTTATAGTTTTTTTAACATCCACTCCCGATTTTAAATGAATCGGATTAATAACAGTGAAAATTTTTACGCTAATAACCGAACCAAAAAAAGCTAAAAAGGCTAAAAAGGGATACTTCCAATAGGGTTGTAGGCGTATATAATCATATAGAATTTTGAAAAGCCCCTGCCACCCTAGGTGAGCAGGGGCTTTTTTTTGATAGAAAGGGATAAAAATGATCGAATGTCCAATATGTGGTACGGATTTTGAACTACCAAAGAATTTAGAAGAGAATGAAATTATTGATTGTGATACTTGTGCCGCTGAATTAGAGGTAACCCGTTTGAATCCTATCAAACTTGAAGAGGCCCCGGAAGAACAAGAGGACTGGGGTGAATGATTCATTACATCCATATAATTTTTTAGAAATGGCCCCAAATGAATAAAGTAGGCTTGCTTTTTTCTCGTTTGCGGAAAGAAGAAAAATTATTATTTGATGCGGCGACAAATCAGGGGGTTCAAATTGAACGTGTGGACAGTCGTTCTTTAGTCATGGATGATCAAAGCAAATTTCAATTTGAAGTGATGCTCGATCGTGAAATTTCCCATACCCGATCCTTGTACATTATACAATTAATGGAAAGCGTGGGGGTTCATACGATAAATTCCCATCAGATTGCTAGTGTCTGTGGCGATAAGGTAGTTACCACAACTGCCCTAAATACTGCTGGTGTTCCAAATTTAAAAGTTAAGGTGGCCTTTACACATGAGACAGCTTTGGAAGCGATAGAATCGATGGGCTATCCCGTGGTATTAAAACCTGTTATAGGATCTTGGGGTCGAATGCTAGCTAAGGTCAACGACCGCGATGCGGCCGAAGCTATTCTCGAACATAAGTCATTTATGCCTTCAAGCCATCATTCCATTTATTATATACAAGAATATGTAGAAAAACCTGGACGAGATATTCGTGCTTTCTATATTGGTGACGAAACTATATGTGCTATCTACCGTTCGTCGGAGCATTGGATTACCAATACAGCACGTGGTGGAGAAACAGCTAATTGTCCGGTGACCAATGAAATCAGTAACCTTTGTGAACAAACAGCCCAGGCAGTTGGTGGTGGACTTTTAGCAATTGATATCGTGGAGACACCGAATGGCCTAATGATTAATGAGGTAAATCATAAAATGGAATTTAGAAATAGTATTGATGTTACTGGTGTGGACATCCCCGGCCAGATCATTTATTATGCTCTTAATATGGGGAAAAAATTCTGATGGGAAATATCAAAGTGGGTATCATAGGCGGTTCCGGTTATACTGGGAGCGAACTCCTACGATTACTTTTGCAACATCCTGAAGTTGAAGTTACGGTCGTGACTTCCCGAAAACAGGTGGGTAAGTTTATTCACAAAACGCACCCAAATCTAAGAGGAGTTACCAATTTAAAATTTGTATCCACAGAAAACCTGTCGGAAACGGATGTCCTGTTCCTTGGATTGCCCCATGGTACAATAACATCACGAATTGAAGAATATACATCGATGACAAATTTACTTATTGATCTGAGCTCGGATTTCAGACTCCGAAATCCTCAAGACTATGTGCAATATTATCGACATAACCATGAACGGCCAGACCTCCTAAATAAATTTGTTTACGGTATGCCCGAACTTTATCGGGAAAAAATTAAAAATTCTAATTTGATTGCTGTGCCTGGATGTACAGCCACAGGAGCAATTATACCTTTGAAACCTATTTTAGATATTTTCAATGTTAATCAAGTTGTAATTGATTCTAAAGTTGGTTCTTCCGCAGCCGGTGCCAAGTCTGGTGCCGGGACCCACCATCCTGAACGGCAAGGGGTCGTACGAAGCTTTAAACCTACCGGTCATCGCCATATTGCGGAAATGCAACAAGAACTTAATCTCAACGGAGCAATTTCCATGAATTTTTCCCCTCACGCAGTAGAATTAGTTCGTGGTATTCAAAGTACAATTCATGTGTTTATGGAGGATGAATATGACGAGAAGACAGTCTGGCAAACATACCTTCAAGCATATAAGCATGAACCATTTATTCGGTTAGTACGCGAACAATCTGGTGGTTATCGTTTTCCTGATCCGAAAGTGGTTATTGGGACCAATTTATGTGATATCGGTTTTGAGAAAGATTCGGCTACGGGACGCCTAGTAATTATGTCAGCAATTGATAATTTGGTGAAAGGAGCAGCTGGGCAGGCAGTTCAGTGTATGAATATAGCTCTTGGGTTTGAAGAAACGACAGGCATTAATCAAGTGGGTTTCCACCCAATTTAGAGTCAATATATGCTTATTGTAAAAGTTGGTGGAAGTGAAGGAATTAATTATGATGCATTCCTTAAGGATTTCATTCACTATAAAAATACCATCTTAATCCATGGGGGTTCCCATGAATTGAATAAAGTATCAACTAAATTAGGACACCCACCAAAGATACTCACATCTATTTCTGGTTTTACAAGTCGATATACAGACCGTAAAACCATGGATATTTTCAACATGGTGTATGGCGGAAAAATGAATAAAATGATCGTAGAAAAACTCCATGCTTTGGGTCAAAATGCTATTGGTTTATCAGGTTTAGATGGTCGTTTATTTGAAGGTTCACGAAAAAAGGCTATCCGCGTGATCAAGGATGGAAAAAAACGAATCATTCGTGATGATATGACCGGAAAAGTAGAACAAGTAAATATAGATTTAATCACTTTACTCATGGATAATGGTTATACGCTAGTCATTACACCACCGGCTATAAGTAATGAAAATATCGCCATCAACGTTGATGGCGATCGCTTATCGGCAGTAGTCGCTAGCGCCATGAATGCAGATAAATTAGTCATACTATCAAACGTACCTGGCTTACTTCGAGATACAGAAAATTATAATACACTTATTGAAAAGATTTCAAGAAATGAAGTTGAACATTACATGGATCAATTTGCCAAAGGACGTATGAAAAAGAAACTACTAGGCGCCAAAGAAGCACTTGATGGTGGTGTGTCCAAAGTAATTTTAGGTGACTGCCGCAATAAAAATCCCTTAACAAGTGCATTAAACGGACAAGGTACGGTGATAGAGTGAATCAATGGATCGAATTGGAGGAAAAACATGGCAGCGGTGCGTATGGAAACTGGCCCATTGCCATTGAAGGTGGTAAAGGTCCTTATGTCTGGGATTCAAATGGGAACCGTTATCTGGATTTAGGCGCTGGAATTGGTGTTATAGGGTTGGGTCATGCAAATCAAGATGTTGCTTTGGCCATATCTCAACAAGCTCAGACACTAGCTCATTGTATTAATGGCTATTTTGCTAATGAAATTCGTGCCAAATTTTTGCAGAGATTATCTCAAATTGCACCGGGAGACCTAAATCGAATTTTTCTTACGAATTCCGGTACGGAAGCAGTAGAAGCAGCCTTTAAACTGGCACGTAAACATACAGGTCGAACTAAAATTATCAGCATGATCCGAGCCTACCATGGACGTTCTATGGGCGCTCTGTCCTTAACTTGGCGAAAGGATTACCGTGCCCCCTACACACCTCTAATTCCTGATATTCAACATTTACCTTATGGTAGGATTGAAGCTATTGAAAAAGTAATTGATAATAAAGTAGCCGCCGTAATTCTGGAGCCGATTCAAGGTGAGGGGGGAATCATCGTGCCACCCCAAGGATATCTCACCCAAGTCCGTAAATTATGCGATTTCCATAATACTCTGTTCATCGTGGATGAAATTCAAACAGGTATGGGCCGTACGGGGGGATGGTTCGCTTGTGACCATGAGAATGTGGTTCCAGACATTATCTGTTCAGCCAAAATGCTAGGGGGTGGTTTCCCCATTGGTGCAATGATCATGCGTGAAGAATTATCTTTTGAAAAGAGTAAGCATGGAAGCACTTACGGTGGAAACTTGATGGGATGCCGGGCTGGATTGACCGTTATAGAATATATGGAAAAAAATAATATTTTAGAATATGTAAGAAAAACAGGAAAAGAAATATTGTCTGATCTCAAAATGCTAACACAAAATTTGAACAAAGTTAAAGAAGTAAGAGGCCGCGGTTTTATGATTGGGATTGAATTAAATGAACCCGTTATGCCCTACCTCAAAGAATTATTTAATAATAAAATTCTTGCATTAAGTGCGGGAAAGAAAATAATAAGATTATTACCTCCACTAATTACCCCAAAAAAAGAATTAAATAATGCGATTGATAAAATAGTTGAGATACTAAAATGAGCTTAATAGAAAAAATGATAAAAGTATATAGTCCTTCATCATTTGAAAAAAATGCAGTCAGACTCTTTCTTGATGAATTAAATAAAATGCATTTTACTACTGAAGAAGATAAAGTTGGGAATGCTATTGGTAAAATTGGGAGTGGGCCAATAAAAATTTATCTGATTGGGCATATTGATACTGTTCCTGGAAAATTACCTGTAAAAATAGTTGATGGAAAAATTTATGGAAGAGGTAGTGTTGATGCTAAAGGTTGCCTATGTGCTTTTGCAGAAGCAGCAAAAGAATTTTATAATTCAAAAACCGTATCAATTACCTTAGTTGGATGTGTTCGAGAAGAATCTGACTCCATAGGTGCATATGAAATACTTAAAACGCTTCCTATCCCAGATTATACTATAATAGGTGAACCCAGTGGATGGCAAGGCATAACATTAGGATATCGTGGAGTGATGTGGCTAGAGTTTAGTTACGAAAATTCTAGATTTCATCATGGAGCACCAGAGCCAACTCCCGCTGAAATCGGAGTGGGGTTCTATGAAAAAATTCAAAAGAAATATGCAAAGGAATATCCAAGTTTTGATTCAGCCTCAATTAGGTTAGTTGATATAAACACGTATCATAAAAAAGGAAATATTGGTATTAGAATTAAAATGGATCTAAGAACACCAATTGGTTTTGATTTTGATGATTTTTTATCCTTTTGTAAAAGTCAATTAAATGGTGCTAGTCTAAGTCATGACGAACCTATTCATGCTATACTAACAGATAAAAAAAACCCACTAATTTCATCTTTTTTAGGAAGTATCAGATCTCAAAATGCAACCCCCAAATTCAAAAAAAAGACAGGTTCTGCTGATATGAATATTTTAGGGTCGTGGAATTGTCCCATCATTGCATACGGGCCCGGCGATTCTGCGCTAGACCATACTGTTAATGAACATTTAATTTTAGATGAATATGAAAAATCAATCCAAGTTCTAAAATCAACACTTCAAAGATTAGGACAATCATCTTGAAAATAGCATTATTAGATTCAACAATTAGAGAAGGAGAACAATCGCCCAATGTAACATTCAGTATAGAGCAGAAAATTGAAATTGTCAAAGCATTGGATGACTTTGGTGTGGAATTTATTGAAATAGGACATCCTACTGTATCTCCTGATATCAGAGAAGCAGTCTCCCAAATTGCTTCAATGGAAACACGAGCAGAAAAACTCATCCATGGCCGAGCCACCCGTTCAGATATTGACGATGCTGTTTCTTTTGGTGTTCCTTGGGTTGGTATCTTTTTTGGGACGTCCGATCTAAGCCTCGAATACAAATTTGGGATTGACCAATCCACTGCATTAAAACGTATTGTAGAGGCCGTTGAATATGCAAAAAATCAAGGAGTGAAGTTACGGTTTACGGCTGAAGATGCAACACGAACTAGTCTGCCTTTTCTTATCGAAGTTGCTCAAGCTGTACAAGCAGCAGGTGCAGACCGATTTAGCATTGCTGATACAGTAGGTACTCTCACACCTGAAAAGACAACTTCACTTATCAAAAGTATTAAAGATTCAATTGATATTAAGGTTCATATTCATTGCCATAATGATTTTGGACTAGCCACAGCCAATGCGACCGCTGCCCTTATAGCTGGAGCTGAAGTAGCTGATGTTACTATAAATGGATTGGGTGAAAGGAGTGGAATTGTCCCCTTGGCAGAAATAGCCGTTTTGCTAAAACAAAAATATAATGGCTCTGTATTTAATTAAATTTGAACAATAATGGACATCTCAACAAATAGTTCATCCAAGTTAGGAAAAGATAGATTTCCATTATG
>CAJWLO010000004.1 GCA_913043235.1 uncultured Fidelibacterota bacterium | reverse complement strand
TCAGAAGCTGATCTATATCCGACATTTATTTTTCTAATCACTTCAACCTTAGGAGTTATTGTTTGGCCTATAGGTCTTGGGAAGAAATAATGTAAACCAGGCTGAGTGGTGGTTCCATTCCATTCTCCGAAAAGCAATTCAATTCCTTGTTCATCTGGCTCAACTCTATAAAAACCTGTGGCAACCCATAAAAGGATAGCTACAATTATAAGAAGTGAGAAATTTCTTGGACTTCCAAGTTTAAATTTATTAAATCTTTCTCTAGCTTTTTTAATAGATTCCTCAAAATCTTTATTATTTGGCTTATCTCCTCCCCAGGGATTTTGACCGCCAGAGCCCCAAGGGCCGTTATTATCATTCCAATTCATGAAAAAATTTTAATATTACTATAGATACCGGTTTTCCTAAAATACATACTGTTGCTGGTGAAAGCGGTAGTGGTAAAACAACTATAGCAAAGTTACTACTCAGGTTATATGATCTATCAGAGGGCAGTATATATGTTGGGGAACATAATATTAAGGAGATTAATATCCGTTCTCTTCGAAGCAAGATTGGAATTGTTAGTCAAGACTCTTTTTTATTTAACTCAACGATTAGCAAAAACATTAGCTATGGATCTAAAGAACCTATTAAGGAAGATATAGAAAACGCTGCTAAGCAAAGTCAGGCGATTGAATTTATTGAAAAACTTCCTAAAGGCTTTGATACAATCGTAGGTGAAAGGGGGCGTACTCTTTCTGGTGGACAAAACCAGAGACTCGCTATTGCAAGAGCCTTAATGAGAAAACCTGATATATTAATTTTTGACGAGGCAACATCTTCTGTAGATAATAAAACCGAGCAACTTATCCAAAAAGCACTTTTTGACATACGAAAAGGAAGAACCACAATTATTATTGCACATCGCCTTTCAACTATAAGGAACTGTGATAATATTTTTGTGCTTAAAGATGGTAGGGTTTTGGAAGAGGGAGACCACAACCATTTAGTAAATAAAAAAGGTGGCTATTATTCCCAGCTTTGGAAGATTCAGACAGGAGAGGAGCTCCTGTCCTAGGTTAGAGTTTTTTAGAAACAGTATTATCTGTCATCAGAAAGGCTTTCATAAAACAATTCAGAATTGGTTTTGATTAATTCACCCATCCAGGTTCCGATTACAAAACCATTATCTTGGGTGTTATTAATTTCAAAACCACCGATCCCGTCAATATAAACACTTACTGTATCTTCATTGGGTCCCCATTTGTGTATCCAGGTTCCTTTATTCTTATGTTCAGCTGTCCAGGCAAGACCTCCAAATGCAGTAGTGGTAATCGAGTAGTAGGGCAATCGTTCATGAAATTTTAACCCTGGGAATATATTTTCAGTCAAATATTCACCCTCATCATTGATTTGCAATACGACAAGTTTTGAATTCCACCCGCATGAATTTAAGTTTGATTGATGAACACATTGATTTCCTATCACTGCATAACCACCAGATTCCATACTAATAATATCATCTGCTTGCTCTAAATAATCTCCACCATAAGTCTTTTCCCAAATTAGGCCACCATTTTTCTTTACTTTTACAATCCAAAAATCTTTGTAATACATAAAATTAAATGAACAGGGATGAGGTCCTTCACCATGAGCTTTTTCTCCAACAATTATTAGCATCTCATCAGGTGTTTCAATTATTGATCTAAAAATATCATCCTCACAATTTGTCCCAAAATATTTTTGGGTTAAGATATTTCCTTGCGGACTAAATTTAACAAACTTTGCTTGCCCTCCACTGGGACCTCCAACGGCATAATAATTTCCATTGCTATGCTGAATTACATCTTCATAGTTCGGATATTGACCGACTTCACTATTTTTCCATTCTTCAACACCATTTGAATCGGCTTTTACGATTCCTTCCCAGCTCGCATATAGATAGCCACCATCGTTAGTTTGGATAACTGCTCTAGTTAAACCAAAATCTCCTAAGCTATATGTATTTTGCCATTTTTCATTACCGTACTTATCTAGTTTCAGTAGCCAAGCTTTCCCACCTCGACCTCCAGCTATAATATATCCTTCATCTGTTGTCTGTCTAACTGCACTTTTTATATTTTCAATGTTTTTTTCAAAGGTAATGATTGGGTCTGGTTTCTCTTCTGATGAATTTAGTCCTTCTTCACATCCCCAAAAACATAGTACAATAAATAGTAGAAATGATTTATATCTAATCATATCAAAATCTACCCATTATTTGTGAAATTAGATTTAGATAAAAACCTTTTTTGTTCTGGAACCCTCGATGATTGAAACATATTAAGAATATATATTTCTATAAACATGAGGGGTCAATAATATTCATATTATTGACATATTCTATTATTTTGTTGATAGTCCTAAACATCGATGAACAGCAGAAAGAATCTGGATTATTAAACTAATTAATTTTTATTTTCCCCGGCTTTAAATTAAAAAAAATTATCTGATGCCGGTAAAATTGGGCAGATAAAAAAATATCTAAACATATTAGTAATAGGAGTGTTCTTTGTCACAGCATACTTTTCAAACTGAAGTAAGTCAATTATTGCACCTGATTATTCATTCTCTTTATTCTCATAAAGAAATTTTTCTTCGGGAACTTATATCTAACTCATCAGATGCTCTGGATAAACTGAGATATCTGACGCTCACAAAAGACGAATATAAATCGTTGGCATTTAAGCCAAAAATAAATCTGGAATTCAAAGATGGGGATCAACCGACACTCACCATCATAGATTCTGGTATAGGCATGAGCAAGAAAGAGCTTCAAGATAATCTGGGCACAATAGCAAGGTCTGGTACAAAAAGTTTTCTGACCAAACTTTCCGGAGATGCAAAAAAAGATTCGCAGTTGATCGGTCAATTTGGAGTTGGCTTTTACTCCAGTTTTATGGTTGCTGACCAGGTAGATGTGATTAGTAAAAAGGCAGGAAATAAACAAGCATGGAAATGGACCAGCGATGGGCAATCTGGCTTTGAGATCGTCAAGGATGTAAAAAAGGATAATGGTACTATAATCACTCTGTATTTAAATGAAGAGGGTAAGGAATTTGCCAGTCGCTGGCAAATTGAAAGTCTGGTAAAAAAATATTCGGACCATATTGATTTTCCGATTTTCCTCACCTATCCTGAGATTGATTATGACAAGGATGGTAATGAAAAAAGTAGGAAGTTGAAAACAGACCAGATCAACGATGCCAAGGCATTTTGGACCCGATCAAAAAATCAACTGAAGGACAAAGATTACAGGGAATTTTATAAATCCATAGGCCACGACATGGATGACCCCTTTGATTGGATTCATTTTAGGGCAGAAGGGAGCCTAGAGTTCACCATTCTATTTTTTATACCCAAGAAAGCTTCACCAGATATTTATCGTGCTGATTACCAGTCTGGTGTAAAACTATATGTAAACCGCGTCTTTATTACAGATGATGATAAGGAATTGCTCCCTACCTGGCTCAGGTTTGTAAAGGGGATTATTGACTCATCGGATCTGCCGCTGAATGTAAGCCGTGAAATTTTACAGCAGAATAGGATCATGGCCAAAATTCGCTCAAACTCGGTGAAAAAAATTCTGGATAAACTGAAAACTATTGCTGGTAATAAAGATAAATATGACCAATTCTTTGAGCAATACGGTCGGTTGATAAAAGAAGGTGTCTATCAGGATTTTGAGCACAAAGAAGCATTGACAGATTTGCTCCGATTCAAGTCAACAAAAGAAGAAGGTCTTGTATCCCTGCGTGAATATACAGGCAGGATGAGGGATGAACAGAAATCCATTTATTATATTACAGGTCAGAACCAAATATCCCTACAGAATTCTCCGCTTCTGGAAATGTATGAAAAAAAGGATATAGAAGTATTGATCTTGGATGATGAGATAGATGAGATTATAATAACAGGTGTTCCTAAATACGATGATAAAGAGCTTAAATCAGTAAATCGTAGCGGTGCCGCAGATGATTTTTCTGATGATAGCGATAAAGATGCTCTAAAGTCCTTGAAACCGGTGCTTAGAAAGATAAAAAAAATATTAGACAAAAAAGTAAAGGATGTAAAAATATCAAACCGGCTGAATGAATCGCCATCTTGTATAGTTGCTGATGAAAATGATCCAACGGCACAAATGCAGCAAATGATGCGTTCAATGGGTCAGCCTGACATGCCCCAAATAATGCCGATATTGGAAATTAATCCGTCCCACGAGATTGTGTTAAAATTAAAAGAGAAAACTAAGCAAAAATCATTTAATGATATTGCTTTGTTACTTTATGAGCAGGCCCTGATTCAGGAAGGGGTGAAGCTGGAGGATCCAGCAGGATTCGTGAAACGGATGAACAGTGTTATTGCCCAAACATTATAAAATATGAATTTTGGCAAACCTTATCTATCCCATAAGAATATCTGATAAAATTATTGTGCCCCATCTTGATCGATTAATGGCAGTGATTTATATCTTTAATTTTTTCATCCGATTATGTTCAGTAACATAATTTATAGAATTATTTTAGAAATATGAAGATTAGCAGTTGCGCAATCAACTATTGCACCTCTATACTTATTAGCCTTTTTTGGCAAAATTTTTGAAAAGAAGATTTTGAGAATATAAGGCGATAAATGAAATCATATTGAACTGTTACATTAAGTTCAATTTAGGAGATAAGGCTTCAGGTTGGCACTAGAAGCCTTTTCTTTTTTTTCATTTAAAGTATTACTTTAATCGATTTTTGAAAATGGGGGCGATCGGTATCGACGGGGCAAGAGATATGTTGGACCGCACGCGGAGGATGATAGTTACCTCCTTAATCACCTGTCACATCATTAGTTGCCGATTACGGCTACATGGCCGCTGCTTAATTAGCGGTCCGTTCCGGATTCGATGAGTCTATGGTTTAATCTAGGAGCGTCACTTACATAGGCTGGCTCCGAATATGCCTGCAGGTTCGGAGTAAGATCTAAGTAGGCTGGTCCTTCCTATTTTTTGTCGCTGATAAAGGGTTGGATAAGATTTTAATTGGATGACTAAGCGTGTAGACGTCTTCCATCACTCTGTTTCGGACGGGAGTTCGATTCTCCCCGCCTCCACATTGTCATTAGAAAGAAATATTTAAGAATAATGTTGGTGTAATCCCAAACATTGACACATCTGTAATAGTTAGAACTGGTGTGTAAGGATTATACCTTTTATGACTAATATTATTTTTATTATAAATATTATAAATTGAAATGCCGGTGTGAATCCGCGCAGTGAATAAGATACGCTTGGTGGAAATACTCATATCCAAATGGTGTATGGGATTTAATCGTATATCATTTCGGTCTTTAATAATTGAAATGATTTGATTTGAATTATCAATATTTTCTATTTGTGTATAAACACGACCCGATGAATAAACCCAATTAACTGTTAGATCCCAATTGCCAAATTTGGTAATAAGCACGCATTTTATTTCGTGAGTTTTATCATGATCACCAGGAAAAATTTTACCATCATTCAAATCAGGAAATTCAAATACTGTTTTGTTCAGCAGGTAGGATAACCAACCAGTAATATTTCCTTTCTTTTTCCGGATTAAGAATTCAGCCCCTTTTGAATATCCGATCCCTGTTAATATTGTTTTACTATTATTTGAAAGTGGGGTTGCTGAACTCTGAAATTCAATCAGATTTTCTGATGTTCTTTGATATAATTCTGCGGTAATACTATAATGATTGTATTTCCAGTTCAATCCTAAATGATAATTTATAGAGGAAATATTTGGAATATCATTAGATGAAAGCAGCCACATGCCATCAGTACCTCGGGTAGAATAGTTGCTGTTGAATTGATGGATAAACTGGTAATGCCGTCCTAAGGATCCTTCAAGGGTGATTTCATTATCAAATTTTTTCATGATAGAAAACCGGGGGGCTGAAAAGAATTTGGACAGCTCAGAAAAATAGGAAACTCTTATCCCGGATTGTATAATGCAATTATGTAAAGCTGTATATTTATCTTGGATATAGAATGAATGTAAATAACTGGATTGGATGAATTGATAAGTTGAATCGGAAGTTTCATCTTTTTTTTCATCTAGGAATTGAATATCATAATATGAACTTTCAATACCTGATGCAATTTTATGTTTATTAAATCCTTTATAACTACCATGAAGATTAAATGTCTTATCATGAACATTATTTTTTTCGTTGGAGGAACCTATTCGAATAGGTTCTTGGTTTACAATCTTTGTTTGACCTGATTCATAATTACTTTTATAAGTATAATCCGAAATCGTCATTTTTGAATCCAAAACATGATTCCAATAAGTGTTCCAATTCAAACTTATGCCATTATTCATCCATTCCGTCTTTTGCTTAGTGATAGAAGTATCATATCCAAATGTACTTTCAAATCCGTAAAATTTTCGTGTTTCTCGAATAGAATCTTTCCCGGCAGATATTGTGATACTGATTTTATTTTTTGGTGAAAGCAGATAGGTAAATCTGCTATTAAGGTCGATGTAGGAAAAATTTGGGGAATAGGAAGCAGTTTGACTTTTTGAAGTGTCAGCACTTTCTCCAATTAGGTCAAACTGATTATCTCCGGTGATGAAATTTTGAATAGAATTATATAATTCTGCTTGATAATTGGAAACGGTGGACCTTCTCATATTCAATATCCAGTTTCCACGGTTTACAATAGGTAGTTCAATGGAAAATCCTTGGCTCATTAAATTTCCATAAAATGACCCACGGGGTCGCAGGCTGTTTCCATTCCTGCTTGTTAATTCAATCACGCTTGAAATTCGACCCCCAAATTGTGCGGGAAAACCTCCTTTGTAAACCTGGATATCCTTGATGGTATTGGCGTTGATCCCGCTTACAAACCCGAATAAGTGTCCCCTATGATAAATAGACATCCCGTCAAGAAGAATGAGATTTTGGTCTGGAGTACCGCCGCGGATATAAAGATCAGAAGTCCCTCCCAATCCAAATTGAATACCGGGGAGTAGCTGCAGGGATCTGAAAATATCCACCTCACCCAGATTAGGAAGAGTAGTTATATGCCGGGGAGAAAAAGAAATTTTCCCTGGTGCATCAGACCGATCCATGAATTCCCGGTTTTCTGCTGTGATCCAGACTCCTGCTGTTGAAATAACCCTCGGCTGCAAATTTACCTTCAACAGATTATATTCATCCCTGGGAAAATTCAACTCAACTTTGGTGGTCTTATACCCTATGTAAGAAACGGAAAGCGAACAGGATTTTGTAGGGATATTGACAAGGGAAAAAGCTCCATCGGGACTAGAAATATCACCTATACCTACATCGGGAATATATATGTTGGCATGAGGAATTGTTTCCCCGGTCTCCAGGTCAGTTACAAACCCCGATAAACTGAACTGATGGGGTTTTCCGGTTTTGAATACTGTGAATTGTGTACCCGTTTGTTTCCACACTAGATTTGTTTTTGATAATACTCTATCCAAAGCATCGATGGGTGAGCATGAACTGCAACTGGTAGTAATAAGGATGTCCCGCACTGCCTCATCAGGAAAAATAACTGGGATTCTATGGATTTCATTCATTTCCTGTAGGACATCCTTTAGTGGGAGTCTATCAAATGAGAATGAAATGGAATCCTGCGTCTGAGCTGTCAGCTGACAACATATGGCCAGCTGGAAAAATAAGGAAAATTTTAATAGGGTTAAACTAGAGGATCGTGCACGTTTCACCATCAAATTTAAACTCATGCTGAGTCAATAGGGAAATAGTGCTCAATACTGAATTTAAATCACTCGCATCCAGTACACCTGTAACGGTTACATCTGCAAGAGATGGATCAGAAAAGGTAAAAGAAATATCAAATATCCGCTTAATCTCATCGCAAACTTCCCATAAGGGTGCTTGCTCACAAACTATTTTATTATGGATCCAGTCTGGATAGTTACGATAAGCTTCAATTGCTGGACCAAGGTGTGTATCTGAAGGTTTAATATCTATCCTTTGACCATGGGTTAGAATGATGGACTTAGCTTGATTGGAAATCTGAACAATTCCTTTATTTACGCCCACTTCAAATCGGTAAGGTCGCACATGAACGTTAAATGTTGTTCCCAAAACTTTCACCTCGCCATGATCTGTGTGAATTACAAAAGGATAAAGGCCTGGCTGAACCTCAAAGAAAGCTTCACCGCTTAGGGTAATATTGCGATGATCACTATTAAAATCTGTTTTGTATTTAAGTTCACTTCCAGAATTGAGAGTCACAGATGACCCGTCCTTGAGAATTACAGTTTCAGTTTTACCGGTCTGGGTAAGTATTGATTCTGTGGTGAAGATCTGATAAACAATGGGCAGAAAAACCAATGTGACAAGAGTCATGGAAACAATGCTTGCTAGACGGGGCTTCCATCTCAGTATTGGAGTTGAAGAAAATAGTTGGTCTTGGTTTTTGTTAATGTCAGGATCTGTATCTGCAATGACCATTCGCTGCTCGAGTCGCATCCAGGCGTCATCAACTTCAGGTGTCCGGGGTAGGTCAGCAATAACACTTTTTTCCCAGATCAGTTTTTCAATTTTGTTCAATTTTCGCATTTGTAGGATATTAACGTCTTTTTTGTAAAAAATACTCACAGATAATTGGTTAGATTATTTTTTAGAATTTTTATGGCCCGGTAGATCTGGTTTTCTACAGTGCGAATGCTGAGGTCCAGAAGTTTTGCAATTTCCAAATTTGATTTTCCTTCGATACGGCTGAGGATAAAAATATTGCGACATTTGTCAGGGAGTTTTTTATTTACCACCCGCTGGATTTCCTTTTGGAATGCCTGTCCCTGGTTTATCATCTCCGGTTCAAGGGTATCGAACCCACCATAATCTGGTATAGAATCTTCATGCCGATGGCGGACCTCCACGTGGCGGAAATGATCGTAACAGAGATTGGAACTGATGCGGGCTATTAGGGAAAAGAATGACTTTTTTGGTTGCATGGAACTGCGTGTTTTCCAGACCCGAAGAAACGTTTCCTGAGTAATATCATCAGCCAAGTCTTCGTCCTTGACCCGGTAGGCTACAAACCGGAATAGGGAGTCATGATAGTTATAAAAAAGTTTCTGGAAAGCGGATTTATCTCCGCCTTTAACTTTTTCCAAGAGATATTGCTCTGTGTCTGTCATCACGGGGTTGTTGTGAATTTACTTTCTCCTGGAAAAGATGAAAATGACATAAAGAATGACAATACTCTATTAAAAAAGGTAAAATTTCTATTTTTAATGATTCCGTTTTTTACTTGGCCATGTGATTTTTCATTCTTAAAAATGAACCATCAATAACCCAATCTTATTGTAATATAGTTAAGAACCGGGTAGCTTGGTTAATAATAAAGAAATTTGTTGATCTGTCTGGGTAATAATGGTCCAACCTACCCTAAATTCCATGGAATGAAAATTTTAAAGAAAATAAAAGACTCCAGCTACATGGCAATTATACTGCTTTCTATTTTTGCAAGTGGTTGTTCCATGTTTATTATACCTCGGTACACCGATGTTATTTATAATGATCGGCAGCCCCTGATTTCGGTCACTTACGATTACGGTGAGATAGAAATACACCTGCCTCTATTTTACCCTCGGTACCGACCGGAACAAATTGCTTTTCAGGTTTATGCCGGGGGGGATACAACATTTCCCCTGATCTCTGTTATGCAGGGTCCTTTGGATGAGATAGTTCTATTTCTACCCCATGGAGTCCTCGATGTGGAAGATTCCACGAATCTGATCAAGGTTATGCCTCAGGATTATGATTTCCGGACTTTCTACATTCCTTTCAAAGGCTTGGGAGCCGGCCGCATTGACCTACCGGAGAAAGCAGTAGATTTTAAACCATTACTCGTACAGGGAGTTGTCACGTTGGCCCAGAACGATAGTGTTCTAGCCGGCGTGGATCTTTCCGTCCAAGTATTCCCGGCTACTTTGGCTACGACAAAATCGGATGAAAATGGTATATTTGAAATGGGTATACCTGGTGAATTTATGAAATCACCAAATATTGAATTGGTAGCTGGAACCAACCTGATTTTTAAGCCTTTTCGGCAGAAACTGGATTATAGTAATACCAAAGGAATATATCAGAATGTGAACATTGGGCCCAGTAAAACACTGGAAGAGCCTATTTATTTGACCAATAAAAAATATGTTCATTTTAGGGAAAAACCGGACGTGGGCTCCGAAACCAAATTTCTTCTTGATAAAGGAGAATCTGTATCTGTGAAACGGACTACTAGGGGGGAATATTTTGGGGATATTGAAGTATTGCTCCAAAATGGGAAACTGGTTGTTTTTGATGGCTGGATTGTAAAAGAAGACCTGTCTCTTATGCAACTGGAAAATATTTTTTCTAAAGGTAATAATAATGAATCCATTGAATAAAATCATTTTGTGTTTTCTGGTTCTTCCTGGAAATTTTCTGCATGCCCAGGTGAAGCTCAATGTCAATGCCATTCCCCGACAAGTGGAAGTTTTTTTGGACGGTGTCCCCATTGGGGAAACCCCCATTCTAGGTCAGGAAATTTCTCCTGGACACCATGACTTTGAACTTACTAAAAAAGGCTACGCATCTCTGACCTATTCTCTTATAGTGAATCCAGCAAAAGCAGTCAACCTGGATTTTTACTTAAATCCCATTTATAAAATAAAATTCACAACTGAGGAAGAAGGATTAACTTTCGAATTGAATAAAGAACACCAGTGGAGTGACAAAAAGATCCGCATAGAATTGGAGGCAGGAGAGCATCTTCTCCGTGTATACAAAAAGGACAAGATCGTAGATGAACAGACTATCCTGGCTGACCAACCAAAACACTTCAAATATTTTCTTAAGAAAAAATTGTCTGGCTGAAAATGAAAAAATTGTTCCTTGTGGCCCTTATGTCACAAACATTGCTAGCAGGAGATCAGGGTAAGACGATCTTGATGTTGAACCAGTTTGAAAACCAAATCCCTGAATTAAGTTCTACTCTTGAAGAAAATTTTAGCGGATCAGAGTTTCAATTCAGGGAACCCATAGAAAAATTGATTACAGATCTAGATGTGGAGCAATACCCGGCTGCCAGTAGGATGGGTCTGGTCAAGATGGTGGGGAACGAATATGACGTTGATTATATCATTTATAATCAAATTCGTAATCAGGATGAACGGTTTTACCTGGAAGGTCAGATTTTCAGCACCCGCTCCGGCGGGCTCATCCTACGGCGTAAACTCGATTTACTCGATTACACTAAAGGACAGATGAATGAGCTAAACCTGTGGGTTGGAGAGATTATGAATATTGTTTATCCAGGGTGGATTGAAAACAGGGAATCTATTCTTTTTTTGGATCCAGATAATATAACCTATGAAAAAACACCTATGGGTGCTGCCATGCGTAGCTTGGCTGTACCCGGTTGGGGCCAAATGTACTCGGGGAAAAAACTTTCTGCAGCATTCTGGGCAGGATTGGAATCATCTTTAAGTGTTGGTATTTTGCTTAGTTTTCTAAACTATAATACGGCTTCCAAGAATTTTCTACAGTATCAGAAAGATTACAATAGTACAGATGATGAGAAAGAGATAGCCCGATATAGAGCGCTTGCTATTACTGAACATGCCAAGCATGTACGCTATAATAATCTAATGATTGCTTTTGCATCTATGACTGGAACTGTCTGGCTGTCTAATAGTGTCCATGCTTGGATAGTAGGTCCCAGACCTTTCCAAGAAATATATCGGGAATGGGATAGTACTAGAACGGTAAATGTGGAATGAAGCATGAAAAAATTCTTCCTCTATTCTATCTTCATGTTGGGGCTTTTTTTCTGGTCCTGTACGATTCACAAAAAGGAACTTGATAATCCCGTTGATCATGAAGCGGATTACGCTACTGCTCTGCCTTCCCTAGTTTTTTATCCCAAAACCCAAGAAAAAACAATAAATGATTCTGTTAAGGTGGAATCATTTATTGTATTCAAATCCGATTCTACTGCACCTTTTACAGGGGTACAGGTGGTAATCAATTATGATGCAGAAGTTCTGGAGTTGGATACTCTAAAACCGGGTCTATTTATTACTGATACCAGTAGAGCAAATCCACTATTTGTATACAACAATGATGCACCTGGGAATATAGAGCTATTTGCCTATTTCCTGGATACGTTGAAGATTAGTATCGAAGGTACTGGCCACTTGGCAGATATTATTTTTCAACCTCTTTCCACTGGTACAACAACGATTAAGTATGATCTGGAAAACTGTCAGATCATTGATAACGCTGACCATATTATTGGACTAAATGGTGAGCGTACAGCAGAGGTTGTTATTCAATGAAAAAGAATTTTTTATTGTTTCTGTCTGTATGGTTACCTGCATTTATATCAGGCCAAATTTTGTATGAAGAAAATTTTAGTGGAGGGAGTTGGCCTGCAGGATGGCTCCACGAAGGGAACTGGGAAGTTAGTAGCAGCTATGAAGGTAATGATACACCACCAGCTGCACTTTTTAACTGGTCTCCTCAGGCGTATAATTTTGAACAAAGTGCAACCACTCCATTAATAGATGTAGGGGATAATACTGGTGTACTTGTCGAATTTTATTTTGCATTGGATTTTTATGGTCAAGGCGATTTGAATGGATTGCGGATTTCCTATAACGGGGGTGCTGGCTGGATTGATGTATTGAGCTATGCCATTGGCCCCGGTCTGACAATACAAAATAATCCTTGGACCAGTACAGAATCATTTACGGCAGATATTTCTAATGGTAGCAACCTACAGGTTCGCTGGACAGCTTATGGTACAAACTCATGGGCTATTGATGGCTGGATTGTAGATAATATTAAATTTTATGCACTGCCTAAGTTAACCAGTGTTACTATTGAATCTTCAAATGAAGATCCTACCTCTGCTACTGCTGGAACGGATGTTTCACTGAATTTTACAGCAAATTCAGATTTTTCCGGGGATCCTTATGTACAGATCAATGGCAATGCTTGTAGTGTAAGTAATACGAGTGGTACGAACTGGGTTGCTTCGTATACGGTAGAAAATTCTGATCCCGATGGACCAATTCAGTTTACGATTGATTTCACGGGTTCTAATGGGATTGATGGTAAAACCGTAAAACAGACCACTGATAACAGCAAAGTAATAGTTGATAACTCTGACCCGCCTTCTTTTACGGTCGGCGCTGTAACCAGTACCGGCGGGACGGTAGCGCCAAACATCTGGAACAGCACCAATACAGCTATTGGGTTAGAAGTAAATGTTCCGCAGGATTCAGCGGTGGCAAGTTTTAATTATTATCAAGGCAATAGTTTGCAGTTTGATGGCAGCAATGATGAAGTTTCGATCCCAGGGTTGGCCGCATATCAAGTAACCAATGCTATTACAATCGAATCATGGGTCAAGCCTGAGGTAGCTCCTGTTGATTATGATGGTTTTTTAAGCTATGCCATGGATGCTGGTGGTACCCAAGCTGGTTTCGGTTTCTCATTCTATTTAACCGGCTGGAGATTTTTCCTGAAAACTACTACCAACCAAATTAATTACGGTAGTATGGCGGGATCACAAATGCCTGTGGGGCAATGGAGCCATATCGCTGCTACCTACGATGGTTCCGAAGTAAAATTATACCGTAATGGTGCATTGGTTGATTCTGCAGATGCTATGGGAGACGTAAAATGGTCTGGTGCCCCAGCAGAAATGGTTTTGGGGAATTTTCCTAAGGATGGAACTGGTCATTTTTTTCAAGGAGGTATTGATGAAGTACGCCTGTGGAATGTGGTACGTACCAAAGATCAAATAAAGGCATCGCGGGAGATTAATTTAACTGGAGAGGAAGCGGGACTTATTGGTTATTGGAGAATAGATGAGGGTTCTGGTCCTTCCACTGCAGATTCTACTGCAACAGCGAACCATGCCACAATCAATGGCGCTAGCTGGTCCACACTAGATTCACCAATTGAATTTCAAACACCTATCTATGATACTGGGGTCATTGTTGGGTCTGCCTATCAGCTTCGCGGGAGAATCGGGACAAATGATTTTGCCCCATTCGGAGAAAAAGATACTATTACTACTGCTGATTTTAATTCTGGGACAAAGGTTGTTACTGCGCCAGAAAGTGTTTTTGAAGCGTTGACAGGTTTTGCACACGGGGATACAGCTCAGTTATCCGCATTGCTATTTGACGTTGCGGGAAATTTCTCCCTTGGGGATACCAGTACGACAAATACTGCTATCGACCTGCAGGCGAACAATCCAAATCCTGTGTCCATCACTTCAAACAATACATTTCCACACCTGGCAAAAACCGGTGATGTGATAACCATTGCCCTTACATATGATGAAGATGTTGACCTGCCTGCAGTCACCGTAGGTGGCAATGCTGCTGATGAGACCGATCTGGGAGGTGAACAATTTGAAGCGACATATACGTTTTCGGGGTCAGAAACCGAAGGAAATATTAATTATATTGCTATCAGCACAAATGATTATTTAGGCAATCCCGGCACCTACAATGGCGGTGCGGTAGGTGCAGGTTCTTCAACGGTACGTTATGACAGAACGTTACCTGAATTATCGCCGGTTTCTATTATCTCTAATAACTCAGATACAGAATGGGCCAAAGTTGGTGATACGGTGACGATCTCTGCCACAGTCAGTGAAGCACTTATCAACAACACTGTTACGGTTGTTACCCAGTCCGCTACGACTACTAATATAAATACCAGTCAATTCAAATCCATCTATGCTTTTACCGATACAGACCCAGAAGGAATAGTTGCATTTGAAATAGCGTTCACAGATTCAGCAGGGAACAATGGCACAAATGTGGTCGGCACCACCAATTCCAGTAAGGTGACCTTTGACAGAACACCACCCACTGATTTTACTGTTGGTGCTATTGTATCTACTGGGGGTAATGTGGTGGAAAATTCTTGGAATTCCACAAATACAGGTCTTAATGTAAATATACCGATCGTTGCTAATGATACTACTCTGGAAAATGGAACAGTACAGTTGCGGGCCAAGGCTGGCAATAATGCTTTTACAGCCATTGGCAATGCTTCTAACATCACCAGTTCAGAGCTTGGTTCAGATAAATTGATGTCTCTATCAGCCGGGGAAGTGGAAGCCCTGGCAGGCTTCGCGGAAGAAGACAGTATTTACATTAAAGCAGTAATAACCGATAGGCCGGGAAATGAGACTGAAGGGAGTATCAGTTCAGATCGGCTGGTGATCGATCAAGTTCTGCCGGTTGTAAATACGGTATCCTATGCCTCAAATTTTTCAGATACAACTCTGGCCGCAGTGGGTCATATAATTACGATTACCTTTACCACTGAACCACTACTGCAAGTACCTACCATTACTGTTTCTGGAAACGCTGGTTCTGTGGCAAGTGTCAGTGGTGACTCTTCCTGGGCAGGAACCTACACCATGCAGGATGGCGATGCGGAAGGTGTCATTGCATTTACTATCAACGGTCTGGTGGATCTACGAGGTAACCCGGCTGATGGTTTTACCCAAACCACAGATAATACGGTGGTAACCTTTGACAATACAAAACCCACATTAGATCCGGTTACTATCATTTCATCTAATCTTGATCCTGCCTGGGCAAAAGTTGGTGATACAGTAACAGTAATTTTTACAGGTGCTGAATTGTTAACCAACCAGACAGTTACAATTGCAACCCAAACAGCAGAAGTGACTGATCTGGGCAGCGAACAATATTCTGGCCGATATGTCATGGCAGACTCGGATAACGATGAGGGGATTATTAATTTTGAGATCCTGGTCACAGATTCGGTTGGTCTGGTCAGTGATACGGTCGCAAATACAACCAACATGAGCCAAGTAATTTTTGATAAAACAGCACCCACGTTAACATTGGTGCATATAGAATCAAATAATGCCAATAACACCGTCATCGCAATTGGAGGAGACGAAGTTTATCTATCTTTCACTCCTGCCGAGCCGATAATTTCTGATTCAATCACGGTTACGATTTCGGGTCAGGTATCAGTGCCAACTCTATCGGGGGATACATATACTGCAACCATCACCCTCGATGGCACAGAACCTTCAGGGATACTTTCATACACGATTGATTTTGTAGATCGTGCCGGGAATCCAGGCGTACAGGTGATTTCACCCACGGATGAGAGTTTTGTCAATCATGATACCGGTCCACCGGAAGTCGTTTCCACAGGAATATATTCCAGCAATACGGATTCTTCCTGGGCCAAGGTGGGTGACACGGTATTCGTTCAATTCACAGCTAATGAACCACTGAATAATTGTACGATAATCATTGATGGTAGTAACTCAATTGTGTCAAATCCATCTAGTACAACTTATATGGGATACATTGTTATGTCAGAGAGTAATGATGAACAATGCATTCCATTTACCGTTTCCTATGCTGATTTGGGGGGATTGACCGGACCAGATGCGGATACCACTACCAATGGTAGCCAGGTCTGTTTTGATAAAACACCTCCAGTAATCTCTACAGTTTCCATGAGATCAAATAATGTTTATGGCGATTCTCTGGCAAAAACAGGTGATACAGATACCCTGACTTTCTCCATATCGGAAGCAAGTCGCAGTTTAGCTGTTTCTCTGGCAGGTGCCAATAAGATACCAGCACAATCTGTACTGGATTTTTTGACCACCCATACCTTTGACGGATCAGAAACGGAGGGCTGGGTACCATTTAGCCTGTTCATGACTGATTCAGCCGGAAACGAGTCGGGGACAGTGACAACTACAAATGACGGTTCGCAGGTACGATTCGACCGTACGGTACCGACTTGCTTAAATATATTATTTTACAGCAGTAACGCCAACGATACCTCGCTGTGTATTACAGGAGACACCATATTTGTTGAATATACGCCCAGCGAGCTACTGCGGCCTGACCCCATAATAACAATCGCTGGCAATCCGTCTGCAGAAATTGTAGATCAAAACGGATCATTTCTAGCTAATTATGAAATGACTGGAGCAGAGGAGGAGGGATATTTATCGTATACAATTATATTTGAGGACTGGGTTGGTAACTCGGGTGTTCCGATTGATACAACCCACGGAACAAACAGCGGATATGTATTATTTGACCAATCTCCACCCGCTGATTTCAGTATTGATACCGTATTTTCCAAAGGCGGAACGATTGAGCAGAATTACTGGAATTCCAGCAATGATACAGTAATAGTATCAGTTCCTATTGCACAAGACGATGAAAGCCTCATTGATGGAATCTGTCAACTGCAGACCAGCATTAATAATGGTCCTTTTATAAACGCAGGACACGCTGTGACCATTACATCATCCGGGATGTTGAATATTGATATGAGCCGGGGAATATTCGTGGCTTTGGATGGCTATGCAGAAGGTGCAGATGTACAGTTTACGGCTCAAATCTTGGATCGGGCAGGGAATACTACCACCGGAACAGCACATGAGACTCTGATCCATATTGATGAAACAGCACCTGATCTTTCAGATGTATTGCTAACGTCCAATAATGAATTTGGTTCCTATTGGACAAAGCGAGGAGATCAGGGGAATTTGAGTTTTACAAGCAGTGAGGGCTTAAAAAACCCGGTTTCCATCTTGAATGCGGATACACTTAGTCTTGTTTCGTCTAATTTAGGGATGAATTGGACTGCAACCCGGGAATTCATAGATAATGATCCAGAAGGTCAACAAACTTTTGCCATTACCTACCGGGATACAGCAGGAAATTTTGGAGATACAATTTCCACAACTTCCAATGGTGTAGGTATAATACTGGATAAAACAGAACCAATTCTGTCGGCACTATTGGTGGGCACAGATTCACTGGACCTGGATTATTCTAATCAATCAGATTCATTATGGGTATACTGGGACCATGAAGATGGCTTTTCTGGGATCCGGGATGGTTTTGTAAGCTTGGGTTCAGATTCGGTTGTGACTGATATTGTGGCTTGGAGTTCTTCAGGCGGTGAGAATAAAAAAGGGCTTGGTAGTCTTAGTCTGGCCAATGATAATGATTATTTTATAGGGGTTTTTGTTGAAGATTCTGCCGGGAATCATTCAGATACCCTCTGGGGAGACGGGATATATATTGATCTGGCAAGACCCGATACTGGATTCATTGTAGATGGACAGTGGATCATGGATGCGGATTATACCCCGGATTCTACATCCTTGAAGTATACTTGGTCTGGTTTTTCTGATAATACAGAAATAGATTATTATCAGTTGGCCATTGGCACCGGGAACGATACCACCAATATCTTGAACTGGTTTTCTACGGATAGTACCGACAGCATTACCATCCGCAACCTAAGCCTCGTGCAGGATACATTATATTTTACTTATATCCGAGCTGTGGATTTAGCGACCAATGTATCCTTTATTCCACGAACAGATGGTGTTTATTTTGATAATACAGAACCATTTATTACAAGTTTTACTCCGGATGTGAATGATTCATCAGGGTTTTTATCAGTCCTAAAAGGGGATACCATCACCATAAAATTTAACCGACCGATCTATTCCTATAAGTTAGCTGTTAATTCTAATGTGGATACACAATTTATGTCCACAAACACCTATGCTGACTCAATCATTTCCATCTTATGGCAGGACACCTTGTCCAGTTACGATACTATAACTGTATTTATTGATAGTGCTTTTGCAATCAACACCCTTTATGTAGCTGATACGCTACAATTTTTCAGTCGCTTATGGGGTGATATGGACAATGATTATGATATCACAGTGGCGGATATCTTGGCCTTTAACAGTAACTGGCCCGATACGGATCTGGGGCCCTATTTAGGAGAACCTCCTCACGTGCGTCCTCAACCCGACAATCAGGCGGATATGGAAGACCTGAAAGCTTTTGCCAAGATGTGGCAGTGGCGCTACCATGATCTTGATTTTGATACCACTCTTTTGGCAGCACGGATCTGGGGATTCCAAAATCTTAAGGTCATCGGGCGCACTTTGAAATTTTACCAACCATCCGGGCTGAAAATGGGTGAGATTCTGATAGGTGAAACCAACTTGGATCTGGCCCGTTTTCAAATGCGTGATCAGAAACCAGGCACATTTTTATTTACTGCGCAAGACACAGTCTCACAAATAAAATTGTTTTCTATGGCAGACCATATAGGATTGGATACAGCAATCACTATTCAGTTGCCCAGTACAAACGATGAATATTTCAATGCCAAGATACAATACAGATTCATGAATGAAAATAAAGAGGTGATCATTTCGGGAATGGAGAGCATTTCCATGGAACTATATCCAGAAAAATTTACAGTTCACGCTAATTATCCAAATCCATTCAACGCTCAAACGGTCATTAAGTATGATTTGCCAAAAGCCAGTCCTATCTCCATTCGTATCTATGATCTGATGGGTCGAACCATTAAGACTATTGATCAAAATATCATGAAACCAGGCAAACATCAGTTCACCTGGTATGGTAGAGATGCTACCTTGAAACCAGTGAGTTCCGGTGTCTATTTTATTCGTCTACAGGCGGGAGAAGAAGCCCGCATACAGAAAATGTTATTGTTGAAATAGTTTAAGTTAATATCTGCTGGAGCACTGTGGTTACCCCGTTGATCACAAACTGCACCGCAATTACCATCAAAATGAGACCCATGAGACGCTGGATTACCCTCATGCCTTTAACCCCTAGGGCATTGATCATCAGGTCACCATTTCTTAATATCAGATACACCATGGATAGTACCAAAAGGATTGCCAATCCAATTGAGATATAGCTATGAACATTTGGTACCTTACTGGACAGGAGCATAGTTGCGGTAATCGCTCCGGGTCCGGCAATAAGAGGGATACCAATAGGACTAATGGCAATATCATCGCTTTCCTGTGATTCGGTTTCTTCCAGAGGTGTAGTGCGGGAGCGTCCCACTTTTGCATCCATCATTTTAAATCCGCTCCGAAAAAATATTATACCACCCATGATTTGAAATGCTTCGATAGTAATTGCGAAAAAATTAAAGATAAGCGAACCCAGAAAGGCAAAAATAATTAGTATGAGACAAGCAGTTATTGTCCCTTGTTTTGCAATAGTAATTCGTTCTGGCTTGGAAAAGCGTTCGATCATAATCACCAGGATAGGAGCAATACCTATTGGATTGATCAGTGTAAACAATGTTGTAAGACAAAGGATGAAAAACTGAAATTCGGTTTGCAAGAAGGTATTCATTACATGCGTTCCGGCGCTGTAATACCCAAGATAGATAGGCCGTTGGCCAGGATAATTTTAACAGCGCTTACAAGTCCGAGTCTCGCCTTGGATAATTCTTTATTTTCTGTGATTACCCGACATTGACCATAAAAACGGTGGAAATAGGCTGCAAGTTCCTGAAGGTAATTGGCAATATTTTGTGGTTCCAGGGAATCATGGGCAGTTTCAATGAGTTCTGGAAAACGAACCATGTGCCGGATCAAGTTTAATTCATCTTCATGGATGAGAAGATCATCCTTGAAAGCACTTGTTTTTTTAATTCCTTTTTCCAACCCGTGCTTGATAATATTGCAGATTCGGGCATGGGCATATTGCAGATAAAATACGGGATTATTTTCAGACTGGTCGGCTGCGAGACCCAGGTCAAAATCAAGATGAGTATTCATACTTCGCATGATGAAAAAATACCGTACCACATCGGGTCCCAGGTCATTTATCAGTTCATCGAGAGTAACAAAATTAGCCTTACGGGTTGACATTTTTACTTTTTCACCGTCCCTCATTAGGGTTACAAATTGATAAAGCAAAACTTTTATAGGGCTGGTATCAATACCCAGTGCTTGAAGTGCAAGAAGGACATCCGGATAGCTGTCGGCATGGTCTGCACCAAAAATATCTACAATAAGATCAAACTTTCGTTCCAGTTTGTCCCGATGGTAGGCTGTATCCGGCACCCTATATGTTGGTTCACCGCTGGTTTTAATATAAACCCTGTCTTTTTCTTTTCCAAGAGCGGTAGCCCGAAACCAGGTGGCTCCATCTTTTTCGTAAACCAGGTCTTTTTCCTTTAGTTCTAATATAAATTGATCAATCGCCCCATTTTCATAAAATGTTTTTTCGTTGGCAAAATAATCAAACTGAATTCTGAGTTTTTCGAGGATATTTTTTATATCAGAAAAAATTTCTTTTTCAGCATCATCTTTAAAATAATGTGACCCGGATTGCAGTTCGACTCCACGACGATCTAAGATTTGAGCGGCAATTTCCTTGATGTATTCCCCCTGATAACCCTCATCTGGGAAATTGGATTTTCGGCCACATAGTTCTAAATAACGCGCTTCAACAGATTGCCCTAGAATGAGCATCTGGCGACCGGCATCATTATAATAATACTCTCGTGTTATTTTATAGCCATTCCACTCCAATATATTGGCAATAGAATCTCCCAGAACGGCATTTCGTCCATGCCCGACTGTTAAGGGCCCGGTGGGGTTAGCACTTACAAATTCTACATTAGCAGTTTTGTTATGGCCTATAATCCCTTTACCATAATTATTCCCTGCTTTATGTATTGATTTGATAGAGGATTGGAAGAAAGAGTTTTGAATGAAAAAATTAATAAATCCCGGTGGGGTAACAGTGATAGACTCGATATGATCCTGAACAGTGGTTTGTAGTTCATTGGCAATCGCATTTGCAATTTCAAGGGGAGACGTTTTTAAATCATTCGCTAATAATAGTGCTATATTACTGGATATATTTCCAAAGTCAGGATTATTGGGTGGCGCTAATGAAAAATCCTTTTCGGGATACGTTAGAGATTCCAGAGCTTTTTGGATACCATCAGTCAGTTGTTTTTTCAGTATTTTCATCAGAGAATTCTATTATTGGGGCATCAGCCCATAGTTTTTCTAAATTGTAGTAATACCGCTCTTCCGATCTGAAAACATGTACAACTAAGTCCACATAATCTAAAAGAACCCATTTTAATTTTTCATATCCTTCCAAGTGCCAAGGTTTATCCGGTGTTCCTCTACGGATGTTATCTGCAATGGCCTTTACCTGAGGTTCTGTATCTGCTGAACAGATTAAGTAGTGATTCGTAATCGATGATAAACCGCGAACATCTAAGCTAATCACATTGGCTGCTTTTTTTTCCAGTGCCAATTCAGCAATGTGATCTAATAGCGGAGTCTTTGTTTTGGATCCTGGCGACTTTTTTGTCAATTATGGTTTGGAAGAAAGAAAACTATTGAACTCGGGGAATGATTCATAATCCTTGCCCAGGATAATAGTTACATCCACTCCCAGAGTTTCATCGGGTACAATTTTTATCCTGGATTCATCATTCATTAAAACTCCAAAAGAATTAGAAACGTGTTTTAGGCTTTCTATATTCTCATTGCGTTGTATAATTACTGTTTTGGGATAATTGTGATGATCTGCATCATCGGATCGTACTACATCCAATTGTTTCAAACGAAGAAATTCAGCTGTTTTTGCTGCCAATCCCTGAATTCCACATCCGTTTAGTACTTCTATTTTAATATCCTGGATTGGGTTTTTTTTAAATATCTCCACTGCCAGTTTTGGTTGATTCTCTATTTCTGGAAAGGTAACCTCAACTGGAATGCCACTGTGAGATGCATTGCGGGAAAAAGAGATAATGAAACCAATAAGTAATACCCCTACGATACCGATAGCTCCATTGAGAGTCATATTTTGAGATTGAAGCTTTTTCTTGAGCTGTTTCCCTGATTTCCGTTTTTTTCCAGGCACTTAATCCTGGATCCTTGGTCCAGGGGAAAAATAAAAAGAATTCCTTTGATTAGGTGAGTGACCTAACCGATTTAAGTTATAGTTGCTATTTTGGTAATAAGGACTATTATGTGATCGTAGTTCAAACCTAAGAAATGAATTCTCAGTGGGCCTGAAAGTGATGCCGGCGTCATAAGCTAACTGAAGGTTTTGCATGCCGCCCACATTTTCTCTTGCAAAGGGTTCCATAGTATTAAATAGCATAATTTTTGCATTCAGCGCTAGGTTATCTGAGGCCCAATAGCTGATATGACTTGTATATCCTGTCATGGAAAAAGAACGCCCGCCTAGACTTGCCATGCTCATAGTGAAGCCGTGCTGGATATCAAAACGAGCAGGGTCAAATAAGGACAATCCCTGTATGTTGCTCAATTCTCCATTCAGGTTTGAAGGTAATGATTTTACTGGTATATCATTTCTGAATTGGCCTAAAAGAAGGCTTGAACAAATGAATAATTGAAGAATCTGTTTATTTAAGGTGTTCATATATAAACAAATTTAATACGGAAGACTTTGTTCCAAAATAAAGAAGAACAATCATTTTCTTAAATTTTTTAATTCCATCTTGAATCAATAATCGCGCCGCCTAGGCAGATATCCTGCCCATAAAATACAATTGATTGTCCAGGTGCAATGGCAAATTGAGGTTCCTCAAACACAACAGAAATGGATTGTTCTGAAGTCATTTTAATTTTGCAAGGGGCATCTTGGGCCCGATAGCGAATTTTTGCAGAAAGTAGTTTTGATTCTGGTATTTTCCCTGAAATCCAGTGAATATGGGAACAACTTAATGATCGATGGTAAAGACCAGGGTGATCGTTTCCTTGGCCGACGATAAGGGTATTTTTTTCGATGTTTTTATCCAGAACATACCATGGTTTTTCCAGTGTCCCGTGTCCACCGCCAATTCCTAGACCTTGACGCTGGCCCATGGTATAGTACATCAATCCTTCATGCTGACCTACGTGTTTCCCTTCCTCATTAATAATGTCTCCCGGTTGTGCAGGCAGGTAGCGCTGTAAAAATTCCTTAAAATGCCTCTCACCAATAAAACAAATTCCAGTGCTATCTTTTTTGCAATGATTATGGAACCCTAGTTCCTTTGCTTTTTGGCGTACAGTCATTTTGTCACTGTCACCGATAGGGAAAACGGCTTGGGAAAGCTGCTTCTGGTTTAGCCTGTATAAAAAATAACTCTGGTCTTTGTTTTGATCAATACCCCTGGCCAACCTAAGCGACTTATTGTCCCTTAAGATTCGTGCGTAATGCCCGGTGGCAATTTTATCTGCGCCCATTTCCTTTGCATAATCCAGAAAAGTTTTGAATTTAATTTCTGTATTGCAGAGGATATCGGGATTTGGAGTGCGGCCAAGCTTATATTCATTTAGGAAATGTTTAAAAACCTTATCCCAATATTCTTTGGAAAAATTAACAGACCGTAATGGTATACCAAGTAATTCACAGATTTGAAGGGCATCTTTGTAATCTTCTTCTGATGTGCAATAATGGGAATCTTCTTCCCAGTTTTTCATGAATAACCCTTCAGCGCTATAACCTTGTTGAACAATTTGAGCGGCTGCCACGGCACTATCAACACCACCACTGAGTCCGATTATTACGTGTTCCATCAGGACTTAGTAATGGAATTGATTTCAGACAAAAGATTTGCTATTTCATCAGCAGTATTTGTACGGCCAAAACTGATGCGCAAAGTGCAGATATTTAATTCATCTTCCACTTCCATGGCCCTTAGTATATCTGAGGGTTTAACAATTCCGGAACCGCAGGCTGAGCCGCTGGAGACTGCTATACCGGCACGATCAAGTTTGGCAATCATGATATCAGATTTGAATCCAGGAAAAGACACATTGATCAGACCTGGCAGTTTGCGTATATCATCACCATTAAAAATAGCATTGGGGAAAAATAGTTTTAGTCCTGTTTTAAATTGAGTTTCTAGGTTCCTCAGATGGTGAACATGGCTATGTAGATTTGTTGTGGCTATTTCTGCGGCGAGGCCCATTCCGGCAATTAATGCTATGTTTTCTGTTCCTGCTCGCAACCCCATTTCCTGTCCACCGCCGATAATCAATGCCGAAATGGATTCCTTATCCCGAATATAAAGTATTCCCAACCCTTTAGGGCCGTAAAACTTGTGTGCTGAAAGAGAAAGATAATCTATGCCCAGTTCATCTACATCGATGGGAATTTTCCCAAGACACTGTACCGCATCTGTATGAACTGGGATTGATTTTTGTTTTGCTGTTTTAACAATTTTTTTTACAGGCTGTATGGTTCCCACTTCATTATTTGCCAGCATGACAGAAATAAGTCCGGTTGTCTCCCGGATTGAGTTCTCAAATTCATGAAAATTCATTATACCATTACGGTCTACAGAAATACAATCGTGATTTATACCAAATTGTTCCATGGCTCTCAGGACATTCAAGATAGCAGGATGCTCGATCTCAGTTGATATGATATGTTTTATATTCCTATTTATCATAGACCACAATACCTGATTATTTGATTCACTTCCCCCGCTGGTAAAAATTATCTGATCAGGTTTTGCACCAATTGCATCAGCTAGTTGTGTTCGAGCTTTTTCTATAATGGACTTTGATTTACGGCCCTGGGTATGTACACTGGAAGGATTGCCGTATACATCCCGTTGGGTTGTTTTCATTAATTCCAAAACATCAGGATGAACGGGCGTAGTTGCACTATGATCAAAGTAAGGCATAGGGGAGTGAAATCAGCCGCTCAAATTACGACTGCGATAAATATTATAATTGGCTAAAGATCGTTGCGAATAGCCGCGAATTCAATTGTATTTGTTAGGTTCTCATAAAATGGGGGTCTTCGTTTCTGTAGGCCGTCTATAGTTGATTGATGGTCATACTCGTATCGAACAACATCCCAATCCACATCCCCATTTATGGTTAAAAATGCCACAGCTCCCCGTTTGTCTAGATCAAAGGGCAACCCTGTAGCACCTTGGCACAGAATAGTAAGGTTTTCTATTTTTTGGTATCTGGGAACATGTACATGGCCATGCACAAAAACAACTCTTTCCACTTCCGGGTTTTGCTTGATCACATTGTCTCGCCAATGGAGGGCCTCCGATACGGTTGGAGGTTTATCATCCTGCTCATACCAGGCGTGAGTAAATTCTACTAGCGTGCTTCCAATGATTTCCCTGTGAGCTATTTTCATATTGTGGATGAATTGGATTCCTCCATCACCAATCTTTTTTGCAGTCCATTTTTCATTCTGAACGATTGATTTGCATATTGGATCATAAGGATCCATACCTTCCAGGGAAGGTAATTCATCTTCCCAAATTTTTTCTACCAAATAACGATCATGATTTCCCCGGATAAATATGCAATCAGGGAAATTTTGAAGTATCTCTAATATTTTTTCAGGTTCTGCACCCAAGGAGAAACAATCCCCAAGACAAATCATTTGATTAACTTGCTTCCGGTCTTCAATAATGGCTAGAGCCTTGTTCAGAGACGCCAGATTGGAATGAATATCCGTAATGATGGCAAAGGTTTTCGCAGTCATAAGTATTGAATATACATTTTGATAAAACTTTATGGCAAGATAAGAAATTATTAAGAAATCAGCCCGAAATTCACATTGAGATGGTAGCAAGATACCTGTAAAATAAAGCGTTATATATGTTAGTCTAAAATGTTTCTTTTTAATTTTATGCTATTGGATAGTATGGGCACAAACTATGTTTTCCGAAAATAACTTTGGTTTATAACAATAAAATATGAAAAGCAGACTTGACATCATTGGTATAGGAAATGCGATGGTAGATGCAATCGTATATACTACACAGGAAGAAATAGAAAAAAGTGCTTTTATCCGGGATTCCATGAATCTTATTGATGAGGATAAAAAAGAATTTCTCCATCATTCCTATAACATTCAAAAAATGATTGGTGGCGGATCGGTTGGCAATTCAATGTATGGCATTACCTCCTTTGGAGGTAATGGAAGTTTTATTGGCAAAATAAAAGATGATTCATTTGGTCAGTTTCTAATAGATGATATGAAAAGGGAGGGATTGAAGTTTCCTTTAGGATACACATCCCAGAATACACCAACTGGTTGTTGCACATTATTTGTGGAAAAAGATGGAACCCGGACAATGGCTACTTTTTTAGGGGCGGGAACTTTAATTGGTCCTGATGACATAAAAAAGGAGGATGTTACCAACCATCAGATAGCCTACCTGGAAGGGTATTTATGGGATAATAAAAATGCCAAAAAGGCGATGAAAAAAATGATTGATTTGTGTAAAGCAGATCATCAACAAATTGCACTCACCCTTTCTGATCAATTCTGTATCGACCGTCATCGTGAATCATTTAAACAACTTATTGAAAATGATGTTGATATTATTTTTGCAAATAGAAATGAAATTTTATCTATGGCAGAAACATCCAATATGGATAAAGCGATTACCTATGCTAAGTCTCTGGGTATTATTGCTGTAATTACAATCGGAGAGAAAGGCTCTTTAATCATTCATAATGATTCCGTGATTGAAATTGAAGCGAAGTCTGTACCAAATGTCATAGATGTAACAGGAGCTGGTGATTTATATGCTGCCGGGTTTTTATTTGGATTGGCAAAAGGAAAATCCCTGGAGGAGTGCGGTGCATATGGGTCTACTGCCAGTTCAGAGATTATTTCCCACTATGGTGCGCGCCCTGAGGTGAAACTATCAACTCTGATTTAAATTATAAATTTTTAGATAACAAAATTCTGATTTTACAACCGCTTGAAATGACAGACAAAATTCGGGTAATTTAATGAAGATAAATATTTGGTTTAAATGAGGAAAATATGTTAAAAACAGAAAAAAAATTCCTTTCCATAATTACAGTATTAGTTATGATAATTTTTTCCTGTTCCAGTCAGGAATACACCACAGCAAAACTGGCCATACAACAGCAGGATTTTCCCAAAGCGGCTGAATGGTTACCCAAAGCAATGGCTGTAGAGCCTGATAATCCGGAGATACCGGTTGTGATGGCAGTGGAAATACATGCTAAAAATGGACATTGGGTAAAAATGGTTGAATTGTTTGATTTAGCAATGGATTTAAACCCCGAAAAAACCATAGAAGTTCGAGGGACATTTCTTCCGGTGAAGGAAGTAGTTAACAATTACAAAGAGCATTATTGGGCTAACCAATTTAATGAGGGAGTTGAACAGTTTAAAAAAATTGAAAAAGATGCAGAGAATAAAAAAATATTCTTGGAAAAGTCTATTGAGCATTTTCAGAATGCTGTCGCAATTAAACCTTCTGATGCCAGTACTTATTCAACGCTGGCCAAGTGTTATTTTGACCTAGGGGACAAGGAAGCGGCAAAAGATGCTGCCCTGACAGCTGTAATCAAAAACCCGGAAAGTTTTGATGCCAATTTTGCTGCCGGACAGATTATTGCCCGCGTTGGAGGGACAGCAGAGGAAATTCTGCCCTTATACGAAAAAGCGACAGTCATCAATCCATCAAATAGCAAAGCCCTGCGGGAGCTGGCATCGCTTTACTATGATATGGGAAATAAAGAAAAATCTATCCAGGTTTTTGAAAATGCCATTGCCAATGAGGAAGATGGAATTGTGAAAGCAGACCTGTTTTTTAATTTAGGTGTAATTCATACTCAAATGCAGAATTATGAAGGAGCTGAAAAAGCTTTTGAAGAAGCACATTTTTTAAATGAAGAAGATTTTGAAGCAGCTCTGGGCATTGCCGGTTCCTATGAGGGATTGGGAGATAAATACTTAAACGGTGAAGATGGGTTTGAAAAAGATTCCAATGAAGCAAGCCGTTGGTATCGCAAAGCGGAAAAGAAAATAAAATCAGTGATGATGGTTGATATTGATAATACTGCCAAATATAAAAAGCAGTTGGAGCTTTTGCGCTACAAAAGAGATGTAGCCGATGGAGGATAATAAATTTTAACCCATTTTTTTCCGTTTATTTAAATATTCCGAAAGGCCAGTATCCAGGTTTTGATCCGTAAACAGACTAAAATAATCGATTCGGTGCTGACGGCATTCGGACTGGTAATAATTCTGCAAATCCTTGATGAGATCATTATAATTGGATCGAATATGCCAAGGTTCGGTGGTTATCTCATCTCCCGTTTCCATATCTAGAAACTTAGTTCTGCTATTGAAATCAAATTCCACTTCCTTACGATCCAAAATATGAAATACAATTACCTCTTGTTTATTATGGCGAAAGTGCTTCAGGCCAGACATGACATTCTCCGGGTCATCAAACAAATCCGAGATCAATACGACCAATCCGCGTTTTTTTATTCGTTCCGCCATTTTATGTAGTACTGGTTCAATTTGAGTGTCCTTACCCGCCGTTTTGTCATTGAGCCGGGAAAGAATTGTGTTCAAGTGGTTGGGTGTGGATCTGGGATGAATAAAACTTCGAAGTTTATCATCAAACTGGACTAGGCCAGCGGCATCCTGTTGATTAATCATTAAATAGGACAATGCTGCGACCAAAAAATTCCCATATTGTAGCTTAGTTATATTATCACTTGTATACTGCATTGAACGGCTTGTATCCAGTATCAGATACGATCGGAGGTTAGTTTCCTCTTCATATCGTTTAACATAAAGACGGTCAGTTTTACCGTAGAGTCGCCAGTCGATATGGCGGATTTCATCCCCAGATCCATAAGCGCGGTGTTCAGCAAATTCCACGCTGAAACCATGATAGGGACTGCGGTGATGACCAATAATATAGCCCTCTACAATCATCTTGGCACGCAGGGCCATAGAATTTAATAGAATCACCGTTTCCGGTTGCAAGAATTTCCTTTTATCGGATTCTAGGCTCATATTTATACTGTGAAATGATCCAATAATTGGTTAAGGATATCATCCACTTTCATGCCTTCCGCTTCGGCATTAAAATTTGGTAAAACCCGATGACGAAGAACGGGTAATGCCAGTTCACAAATATCATTGATGTCTGGGGTAGGGCGTCCATCCAACAAAGCTTTTGCCTTTGCGCCTAAAACAAGATATTGAGATGCCCGAGGGCCCGCACCCCAGTCTACCCACTGTCGAATAAAATCTGGCGAAAATTCACTTTTTGATCGTGTGGCCGATACCAATTTCACGGCAAATTCAATCACATTTTCTGCGATGGGTACGCGAAGTACCAGATTCTGATAGGATAAAATTTCATGAATTGACATAACTTTGTCTAATTTAAACGGTTCACTGGCAGTGGTACTCTGAACAATTTCTATTTCTTCACCTATTGTGGGATAATCAATCTTCAGGTTAAACATGAAGCGATCCAGCTGTGCTTCTGGCAGCGGGTACGTTCCTTCCTGTTCAATGGGATTCTGGGTGGCCATTACAAAGAAAGGCTCTTCCAGATTGTAGGTATGACCAGCAGCAGTGACTTTATGCTCCTGCATAGCTTCCAGCAGGGCTGCCTGGGTTTTTGGAGGAGTACGATTGATCTCATCTGCCAAAATGATATTGCCAAAGACCGGTCCCTTATAAAAACGGAAGGACCTCTGATCAGTAGTAGGATCAATATCGATCAGTTCTGTGCCGGTTATATCGCTGGGCATCAAATCTGGTGTGAATTGAATACGTTTGAAAGATAAATCCAATACATCCGCCAAAGATTTGATTAATAATGTTTTAGCGAGACCAGGTACACCCACAAGCAGAGTATGGCCCTTGGATAATAGAGCGATAAGCATATGGTCAAGAATTTTTCTCTGTCCTATGACCACTTTACCAATTTCGTTGAAAAATTGATTTCGCGAATCTTTAAGTTTATCAAGGATTACAAGATCTTGTGTTGTATCAGTCATATAAAAGTTTTTATGTTTAGTATTATCAGGGTGAATGGGGCAAAACTTACCGCACTCCAATCCACCGTAAAAGTGATTAACCTACACTGAAATCAATTACATATTATAAAAAAATTAAATAAATATTTGGCATTTTAGAATCGTAGCGGAAATAAGAAATTCCTGATCATGAATCATTCCCAGAATCTTAAATATCAAGCCCTTGTGGGGATGTCCAAAACACAGCTGGAATCATTTGCAGTATCTTTGGGTGAGCAATCTTATAGAGGTAGACAATTATTTGATTGGCTGTACCACCAGAAAAAAGATACAATTGATGAAATGACGGATTTACCTGCCCGGTTTCGTAATCAGGTAAAAAATTCGGCAATTGTACACCCTTTGATTCAGGTTGCACAATCTGATTCTGGTTCTAAACGGACAAAAAAATTCCTTTTTCAGCTACAGAATGGGAATCAAATAGAATCTGTTTTGATGAAAGATGGGAGTCGAAACACAATTTGCTTATCCACACAAGTGGGTTGTGCTGTAAACTGTGATTTCTGTGCAACAGCTACAATGGGTTTTGTACAGAATTTATCAATTGGTGAAATTGTAGATCAATTTCTCCAGCTTAAAAAATTAAGCTTTGGTCCTATCAACAATGTGGTTTTTATGGGCATGGGTGAACCACTTTTAAATTACAAAAACGTTATTGCAGCAGCAGATTTACTTCATGATCCTGATGGAATAAATATGGGGTCAAAACGGATTACAATTTCCACCGCTGGTATTATCTCAAAAATAAAACAATTCAGTATTGAAGCACATAAATATAAACTGGCGATAAGTTTAAATGCATCAAATCAGGAGCAGAGGATAAGGATAATGCCTATCTCCGCAACACAACCATTGGATGAGTTGATTTCAGTAGCCCGAAATTATACCTTAGAGAATAAAACTCGGGTTACCTTTGAATATGTGCTCATGAAAGATATCAACGAAAAAATTGAGGATGCCCAACGTTTGTTGGTAATGCTTTCATCTATTAATTGTAAATTGAATGTTATTCCATATAATAAGACCGGCAGAGACTATGTCCGGCCAAAAGATGAAAATATTCAATCTTTCCTGTCTATACTAGAAAAAGCGCCCTTCCCGGTCACGGTTCGCTGGAGTAAAGGTGTAGAAATTGATGCCGGGTGTGGTCAGTTGGTAACCAGAACCAAATAATAGTATTTAGTTGATGTTTAACTGAATATAAAATATAGCTTAATTAATTTAACTATTTCTAAAAGGATTTAAATCATGAATGTTAGACCTGAAGTTGAAGCTATTAAAGATATTCTAGTTCAATGGCGAAGAGATTTTCATCAATACCCCGAATTAGGATTTAAGGAACATCGCACAGCCAGTGTCATTGCAGAAACGCTTATATCGTTTGGCTTGTCACCTAAAACAGGTGTAGGCAAAACAGGTGTTACGGCAGATTTGAAGTTTGGTAAAGGGCCAACCATCGCATTGAGAGCAGATATGGATGCACTACCAATTCAGGAAACAAGCGGACTACCATTTTCATCGAAGCACGATGGAGTCATGCATGCTTGTGGTCATGACGGCCATATGGCCATGCTTTTGGGTGCGGCAAAAATTTTGTCTCAAATGGACCATACACTGTCTGGCTCAATTCGATTTATCTTTCAACCTGCAGAAGAGGGCGGAGGCGGTGCCCAATATATGATACAAGATGGCTGTCTGGAAGGAGTAGATGAGATTTACGGAATTCATGTTTGGAATTATCAACCCTTGGGCGAAGTTGGGGTAAAAGAAGGACCCGTTTTGGCGGCAGCAGATTTGTTCGATATCATTATCGAGGGGGTTGGTGGACATGGTGCTACACCCCAAGGGACAGTGGATGCCGTGGTTGTAGCAGCTCATTTAATACAAGCCTTGCAAACGATTGTCAGCAGGAATACCAATCCATTGCAGAGCACTGTCATCACTGTTGGGAAGATCAAAGGTGGACATAATTTTAATATTATTGCGGATAAGGTCTATCTGGCAGGTACGACAAGGGCTTATACCAAAGAAAACCGTTCTATGATACGACGGCGGATGGAAGAAGTCATTGATGGCGTTTCTAGGTCTTTTGGTGCTAAAATCACATTTAATTATAAAAAAGGTTATCCTCCGACCATTAATTATGCCGAACCAGTTAGAAATGTATTGAAAGCTGCACAAGATGTTGTGGATTCAGGCGCAGGGGAACCTTATTTATCCATGGGTGGTGAAGACTTTTCTTATTATCTACAAAAGATTCCTGGTTGTTTTTTCTTTGTGGGTTCTGCGCCCGATGGGCAGAACCAATTTAGTACTCCCCACCATTGCTCCCACTTTAATATGGATGAAAAAGCACTTTCTGTGGGAACATCCATTTATCTTAACCTAGTTGAGAATATTCTTGGCTAAGAAAATATTTCCCTTTTTAAAGGAAAAGTAGACTATTTGTTTAATTTATTTATAATCAATGAATTACTCGGGGTAGTGAATTTTATTATAGGCTAATATCCTACGGAACTTGTTTCCCCTCGGCTATCCCCGCCGCCATAGAATCCATTTTTATCAATAAGAATTCCATTGGCCTCGCCAATATACCCCCAGCGATAAGGGATTAAAGTATGACCCCTTGATGTAAGATTTTTTATCACATCCTTTGATAATCCTCGAGGTTCCATCATAATTACATCCGGTAGCCATTGAGAATGAAACCGTGGAGAAGAAACAGCTTCTTTTATATCCATTCTGAATATGACCACATTTAAAATCACTTGCATGGTTGTGGTAATGATGGTTGATCCTCCAGGAGATCCAATAACAAGGTATGGTTTTTTGTCTTTTAAAACTATAGTCGGAGTCATAGAGCTTAGAGGGCGTTTTCCTGATTGAATGGAATTAGCTTTATTTCCCACAAGTTCGAATGCATTCGGCACACCAGGTTTGGATGAAAAATCATCCATTTCATTATTTAAGAAAAAACCTGCACCAGCTACAAGATGCCCGCCTCCGTAACTCAAGTTTATGGTTGTGGTGACACTGACAGCATTCCCATCCTTATCTACCACAGAATAATGAGTAGTTTCCCTGCTCTCATTGCTGAAAGGTTCACTGGCAGATATTGTGGAGCTGAGTGTGGCCTTATTCATGGATATGTCCTTTGACCGGGATGCAGCATAGGTCTTGGAAGTGAGCATATCTAATGGTACTGCCCAATAATCTGGATCACCAAAATGTTCTGCCCTATCTGCATATGCCCGACGCTCTATCTCTGTTAGCAGATGCACGTAATCAGAAGAGTTCCAACCTAAGGTATCTAAGGTATAATTTTCCAGCATGTTCATCATATTGACCAATAAAGCTCCTCCAGAGCTTGGAGGTCCCATGGATAAAATACCATATTCATGGAATGTACCAGTTATAGGTGTACGATACACAGATGAATAATTTTCCAGGTCTTTATAAGAAATAAGACCGTTCCCACGTTTCATTTCAGCTACAATTAAATCAGCGACATGTCCTTTATAAAACCCGTCCCTTCCAAGCTTACTGATTCGTTTCAAGGTATTAGCCAGTTCTAGCTGGACCAATCGATCTCCTGCCTGCCAGAGGCGTTCATCTTTTCGAACAAATATTTTTGCCGCCGCTTCATTCATCTCAAAAAGATCCTGGTTATTATTTAATCTTGTTGCTTCATAATGAGAGAGATGATATCCTTTTAAAGCCAGTCGAATAGCAGGAGCCAGGACTTGTCGACGACTGATATTTCCTGATCCATGATCTCTCAGAGCTTTTAATAAGCCATCCACACTTCCTGGAACACCACAGGCTGCACGACTATAGAGAGACATGCCTTCAACTATGTTTCCATCTGGATCAAGGTACATGTCTTGGTGAGCGGCTAAAGGTGCTTTTTCCCGGTAATCTAATGTAAACATAGTATTATCAGACATTGCCCCAACCATGAAACCACCACCACCAATATTCCCATTTGAAGATGAAGTAACCGCTAATACAAAACCGATAGTTACTGCAGCATCAACAGCATTACCACCTTTTTTTAGAATTTCTATCCCGGCTTCAGAAGCCTGGCGGCTAGTAGAGACCACCATGCCATTTTTACTGAATACGGGATCAGAACTGGCGGGGAAAACCAATATGGAATGAGTTAAAATAATAGAAGCGCTAATCTTGATAAATTTGGATAATTTCATTTTTTTCTAATTTATTAATCTGTTCATCATCGTAGTTTAATAGTGTTGATAGTATTTCTTCTGTGTTCTGGCCCAATTCTGGTGCAGGTTTGGCAGGAATCTCCGGGGCTGTTGATAAATGGATTGGTGTGCGGGCAAACTGGTGGTTTCCTACTAGGGGGTCATCAATGCTCAACAGATTATTTCGCGCTTGGACCTGTTTTGATTCAAAAACATCTTTTGCTGTATACACAGGTCCTACGGGTATCCCATTTTTGTTTAAAATATTTTCAACTTCATCTCTTGTTCGTTCCATCATCCAGTTTTCAATAATCGGGATTAATATATCAGAATTGGAGGCGCGAGCTGTCCCAGTTTTACTTTTATTATCTTGAATTAAATCTTCCCTTTCCAGCATTTTGCAAAGCTTAGCCCATACTAAATCATCAGGGACATTCAGTGCAATATAGCCATCCTGACAAGGAAAAGCTCCACGAGGGAATATATGTTTCAGTTGGCCGCGTCGAGGTTCCACACCGGTAATGGAATAAAGCATAACCATACGTTCATTCAAAGATATCATATTGTCTAGCATAGAACTGTCCACGAATTGACCTTTGCCTGTCCGCTCTCTCATGAAAAGGGCCTGCATAATGCCATAGGCTGTACAGAGGCCACTGTAAAGATCAGCCATACCATAAATTGTCCAGCTGGGTGGTTTATCATCATATCCCACTAGGTTCATAATGCCGCTCATAGCCTCGGCTACAATATCAAAGGCCGGACGGTGAGAATCGGGACCTTTATATCCATCAAGTCTACCAAATCCTGATATGGCGGCGTAGATCAATTTTGGATTGATGTTTTTAAGGATATCATAGCCTATCCCCATTTTATCTACGCTTCCGGGACGTAGGTTTTCAACCACCACATCGGTTTTTTCTACAAGGTCTAAAAACACTTTTTTCCCGCAATCAGATCGAATATTCAATGCAAGGCTTTTCTTGTTTCGGTTATAGGCCATGAAACCGCCGGCCTTTTTGTTCTCGCCTTTTTTGGCGAAGGGAGGGATCGAACGCCGCGGATCGCCTGTACCCGGTCGTTCGATTTTAATTACTTCTGCGCCGGCATCGGCCAAGAGCATAGAACAATAAGGACCACTCATATATTGTTCTAAAGCCACTATACGAATACCATCTAGAGGTCGATTCATTTATTATTATTGCTTAAAGATTTCAAGATAAAAAATAACAATGCATACTATCTTATAAATAATGTTTCTCCACCGCTATTAGTTATTATCACATCCAATTCGGTGCTGTACCATTAATCTCAAAAGTTGGTATGATTATAAAATACAGGAGATTCACAATTACTATTATTGCAAATATATTCAGCCAGAAACCGCACTTTGCCATTTCGGGGATCGTCACCTCACCACTAGCGAGTATACTGGCGTTGGGGCCTGTACCGGAAGGAAGCATAAATGCACAAGAAGCTGCTATAGTTGCTGGCACCATTAATAAATATGGATGAAAGTGACCGGCGTTTGATACACCGGCTAATACAGGAAGAAATACTGCCGTTGAGGCTGTATTTGAATTTATTTCTGTAAGTAAAACCATGCTGGTTACTGCGAGCAGTAAAATAAGAAATACGGAGATTCCACTCAATTCCAGATTTGAGCCTATCCAGACAATGAGACCTGATTCTCGAAAGGCTGCTGCAATAGCCAGACCGCCACCGATCAGCATGGCAATACCCCACGGGATTGTTTTGGCATCATCCCATTCAAGCAACTTGTTTTTCCTAACGTTCCCATTGGAATATCCATTGGGCAACAGAAATATTAATGTTGCTGCTAAAAATGCTACTGTAGAATCTTTAACGAACATATGTACACCTAAAATATCTGACCAGCCTGGAATGGTTAGATCACCAATCTGCATATCTCTACGAAAAATAAACCCAAGGGCATAGCATATGCAGATTACTAGGACTCGCTTTTCAGCAACGGACATAAGACCTAATTCATGGTACTCGTTTTCAATGATGTCATCAGAGCCATGAAGAGGACCATTCACTTTGAAATATTTGATGATAAAAAACCATGCTATGGGTAAAAATACAGCTACAAATGGTAAACCAATCTTTAGCCAATCAATAAAAACGATGTCTGGAGAATCTGGGTATATTTCTTTCATGGTACTTACAAATAAAAGGTTTGGAGGTGTACCCACTAGGGTGCCAGTTCCTCCTATACTTGCTGAATAGGCAATTGAAAGCATTAATGCACTGCCGAATGCTGCATCTTTTACACCCAAGGCGTGTTCCCTTTGGATGATGGCTAGGCCGATAGGCAGTATCATTAATGTGGTTGAGTTATTGGAAGTCCACATGGATAAAAATGCTGTAGCAATCATAAAACTCAAAATGATATGCTGCCTGTTTGTACCAATCAATAGTATGGTGAAAAGAGCAATCCGTTTATGCAAATTATTTGTTTCGATCGCTTTGGCTACTAGGAAAGCTCCTAGAAGCAGCAAAACAATATGATTCGCATTTAATACACCCATTAATGGGAATAGAGCAATAGGAATAAATGCGGTAGAGAATATTGAGATTGCTTCTGTAACCCAGAATATAGCCATCAGCATCGAAACGGCTATGGCTCTCATGGCTTTGGGATTCATGTCATCTGGCACTGGGATAAGTAAAAGTATTACAAAAACAAATAAACCCAATATGATCCCAGTTTTTTGCCGAACGGACATATTAATTATTTCACCATTATATTCAAAAAGTCACTTGCGCTATGCTTAAATAAATTATTTTTTAGGAATAATTAGTTGATCTTCTGAACTGGCGACAATTACGGCCACAGATGCATCTCCTGTTATATTAATAACGGTTCGCATCATATCCAGGATTCTGTCAACACCTAAAATGAGAGCAATCCCTGCACTGGGAACTCCTACGGCTTCTAAAATAATCACCAGCATGATGATGCCGGCACCTGGAACTGCAGCAGTACCAATTGATGCAAGAACAGCCGTTAGAATAATAGTTAATTGAGAACTTAAATCCAGATTCATTCCAAGAGTTTGAGCAATAAACACAGCAGCAACCGCCTGATATAGGGCTGTTCCATCCATATTGACAGTAGCACCGAGGGGAAGTACAAATGAGGATACTTCTTCAGATACACCCAACTTATCTTCACAACACTCCATTGTTACCGGTAATGTGGCGCCGCTGGAACTGGTTGAAAAAGCAAGCAGTTGTGCCGGTGCTATTCCTTTGTAAAATAATTTCAATGGCATTTTTGTAATGGTTATTAGCAATCCAGTGTAAGTGATGGCTCCATGCGCAATTAAGCCTATAATCACAGCAAGCATGTAATAGCCAAGAGCGCTCAGTAATTCCATGACCTGCGATAGGTCATCCCCTACAACTTTATTCATTGTTTGAGCAATCAAAGCAAAAACACCTATTGGAGCCATAATCATAATCAAATCTACAAGTTTGATCACCACCTCATTTAAACCCTCAAAAAAATCCAAAACAGGTTTTCCTTTATCTTTTGGTATCTGAATGAGTCCGATACCTAAGAATAAGGCCACAAAAACGACCTGAAGCATATTACGATTACTGGAAGCTGATGAAAAAAAGTTACTGGGGACCATATCAACAATTGGCTGGAGCGGCCCCCGGGTTTTTATATTTTGTGCTGATCCTGATTTTAATGCAGCGTCTTTCTCGTAGGTTTCCTGCAGCTCAGCCTTCATTTGATCTGGTACTTTTCTTCCTGGCTGAATTATATTCACGGAAACCAGACCGATAGTCACGGCCACTGTTGTAGTGCCAACGTAAATTGCAATGGTTTTCCCACCGATACGGCTAAGTTTTTTTAAATCGGATAAGGATGCCACACCGGTGATTAATGAAGACAGCACCAGCGGGACAGCAATCAATTTCAACAGGTTTATAAATATTATCCCAAAGGGGGAGATCCATTCAGTTGTAAAAGTGCGCCAACCACTATTGGCAGCAATGATCCCATAAATCAGGCCTAAAATCAGCCCGATAATAATTTGCCAATGGAGTGGGAGTTTTTTCATGGATATAAATTAACTAAAGCGAATTCCATTTAAAGGGAATATCCATTTTTATATTATATACTTTTCTGGATAATAGGCAAAAGCTGATCGATTGATAGCCGGTCCTGCTGTTGCGTATCACGGTGTCGCAGGGTTACGGTATTATCTTCTTTTGTTTGGTGGTCTACTGTGATTCCAAAAGGCGTTCCGGCTTCATCCTGTCGGTAATACCGTTTACCGATAGATCCTTGCTGATCATAGAGAACTTTAAAATGAGGTTTTAAGATGTCAACAATTTCTCGAGCCTTTTCAGGTAGACCACCTTTTTTCACAAGTGGACAAATCACTGCTTTTACCGGCGCTAAACGCGGATTTAAACGCATGACCACACGATCATTTTTTTTATCTTCCCAGTAAGCATCGACAAGGACGGCTAATAGCGTGCGATTCAGACCGGCGGATGTTTCTATAATAAATGGCAAAAAACGTTCATTATTGGGCTGGTCAAAATACGCCAAGTTTTTTCCGGAAAACTCCTGATGACGGGAAAGATCAAAATCGGTGCGATTATGAATACCTTCGATCTCGGACCAACCAAAGGGAAATTTATATTCGATATCCCAGGCTTCCTTGGCATAGTGAGCCAATTCATTTTTACCGTGTTGGTGATAACGGATTTTCGCTTCATTCAGGCCCAAAATATTGGGGTAAAACTGGAACCGTTTTTCTTTCCATTCCTTAAGTAGATCATCATCAGTGCCCGGCTTTACAAAATACTGCATTTCCATTTGCTCGAATTCCCGAGTCCGGAAAATAAAATTGCGAGCTATAATCTCATTACGGAATGCCTTACCAATTTGGGCAATACCGAAAGGGACTTTCAGCCGCATTGCTACTTGGACTAATTGATAATTCACATAAATTCCCTGTGCTGTTTCGGGCCGCAGGTAAGCTTCCGTACCAGATTCTTCTACAGGTCCTGTATGGGTCTTAAACATGAGGTTGAACTGACGGGGATCAGTAAGATTTCCTGTTGTGCCACATTTAGGGCATTTAATTACCTGCCAGTTTAACCCTTCCGGTTTTTCGGTCAAGTCATCAGCGCGAAAGCGGGCTTTGCACTGTTTGCAGTCTACCAATGGGTCATGGAAAGCACCTATGTGACCTGAGGCTTCCCAGATCTTGGGGTGCATCAGGATACCGCTATCAAGCCCAACGATATTTTCATGGACTTGGGTCATTTCTTTCCACCAAAGCTTGGCAATGCTATTTTTTAGTTCGATGCCCAGAGGACCGTAGTCATAAACAGCAGAAAATCCGCCGTAGATATCCGAGCTTTGGAAGACAAAACCTCTGCGTTTACACAGAGAAACAATATTTTCAATTGTGTTGTTCATAACGAAACTTTGAGAAATTCACCTTTTTTCTGAACTTGGCGAAGTGTGATTCAAAAAGAAAAAAACCTGCCTAGGTGAATATCAGGTTGGGAAATTACCTAATCCGTCAAATATAGTTCTCTTACTAATTTTTCATCCATAGAATACCAAATAAGGTAGAAATTACCGCTGGAGAAGGGTTTTTGGGGGATGTTAAATATAGTGCAATAATACTGATTTCAAGGATGTCGCTAAAATCAAGTTGAATCAGATCAATAAAGCCTTATTTTTTCTTTTTCTTTCGTTTTCTGGCTCTTTTTGGGGCTGCCCGTTTTACGTTGATGAGTTCTACGGCAGTTTCCAGGGAGATGGTGTTGGGGTCATGTTCATTTTTCAAAGATGCATTTACTTTCCCATCAGAAATATATGGCCCATAGCGGCCGTCTTTTACGGACAGAGTTTCTCCTGTTTCCGGATGCTCACCTAGACTTCTTAGTTCGGCACTTTTTTTATTGCGGTTGGCGAGAAGTTCAACAGATTTTTCAACACCTATATCTAGGGGAGTTTCAGGTCCCCTTAGGCTAGCATTCTGGTTTCCACATTTAATATATGGCCCATAGCGACCATAATCTGCGGTGATCGATTCTCCTGTTTCTGGATGGATTCCAACTTTGCGGGGCAGGGCGAGAAGTTGTAAGGCCAGTTCAAGGGTGACTTCGGCAACTATTGTCCCCTTGGGAATAGATTTTCTTGTTTTGGATTCGCCTAGCTGAACGTAGTGTCCGTAGGGTCCTTTTTTGATCCAGATGAATTCCCCTGTATCTGAATCCTTCCCCAAAGGTTCATCTATATGTTCTTTTTCACTGAAAATTTTTTCAATGGCTTCAAGGGTTAGATCACCGATATATATTTTTTCGGGAATGGATCTGGTTTCATCCCCGCGCCTTAAATAAGGGCCGTAGCGACCGATACGGCCTTCTGTAGTTCCCCTAATGGGTTCTGGTATTTCGATGGTGCATGCTTTGGGAATATCTACTTTTTCATCCAGCATATTTTCAAGGCCAGCGAACCGTTCTCCACCATAATAGAAATTAGTCATAAAAGGTAGGCTTTCCCGTTCGCCACGGGAAATTTCATCCAAACCTTCTTCCATCTTTGCTGTAAACTCATTATTTACTAGGTTGGTAAAATGGTTCTCCAACAGTTGGGTTACAGCTAGGCCTAGGTAGGTTGGTGAAAGTCTTCCCTTCTCCTGTTCAATATAACCACGGCGAACGATGGTATCCAGGATTGAAGCAAAAGTGGAAGGCCTACCAATCCCATTAGTTTCAAGGTTTTTCACCAGTGAAGCTTCTGTAAATCTTGCCGGGGGCTTGGTGGTGTGGGATTGAGACTCTAGTTCAGTGCAGGTTAATAAGTCACCTTCCGCTAAGGCTGGAAGAATTCTTTCTTTGTTGGCTAGGTCTGCTTCTGGATTATCCCGTCCTTCCACATAGACCCTCATGTAGCCTGGGAAAAGAATTACCTGGCCATTAGCGCGGAATTCGGCCTTCTGGTTCTGGATAGTAACTGCCGTCTGCTTCAATTTTGCAGGCAGCATCTGACTGGCAATGGTTCTTTTCCAGATCAAGTCATACAATTTTGCAATATCTTTCCCAAGTATGGATTGAACCTCGTCTACGGAACGAAACTGACGATGGGCAGGACGAATCGCTTCATGGGCTTCCTGGGCATTGCGGACTTGGGTCTTGTAGCGATTGGCTTCCCTAGGTAAATAATCATCTCCATAGAGACCAGTAATAATCTGTCTAGCACCGGAAATGGCCTCCTCTGATAAATGGGTAGAGTCGGTTCTCATATAGGTAATAAAACCATTTTCATAGAGTTGTTGGGCGTTTCGCATAGTTTGACGTGCTGACATACGTAATTTACGGGCAGCTTCCTGCTGCAGGGTACTCGTGGTGAATGGTGGTCTAGGATTAGATGTTCTTGGCTTATCTTCAATTTTAGAAACCTGCCAAGATCCGGTTTTCAGTTCTTTTACTAGATCATTGGCCTGAACATCAGTCAGTAGAATTGCATCTTTATTTCTTAACCGACCAGTATATGCTTCAAAATCCTGGCTGGATGCGATTCGTTTATCATCTACACGAAAAAGGGTAGCGTTGAAGTTGGGTTCATTTTCATCTTTAAATAGCATCGCCAGCAGGTCGAAATAAGTTGTTTTCAAAAATTTAGCCCGCAGACGATCGCGATCTATAATTAGTTTCACAGCAGCAGACTGTACCCGTCCTGCGGAAAGAGAACCCTGGACAAAATTCATATTTTTTTGCAGGGTTGCCCAAAGTACAGGGGATACCTTATAGCCGACCAGCCGATCAATGACTCGTCGGGCTGTTTGGGCATCCACCAGGTTTTTATCAATACTGCGAACCTCTTTCATGGCTTCAGTGATACCGTTTTTGGTGATCTCGGTAAACTCTACACGTTCAATCTTTTTCTGATCTACTTCATTAGCCAAGTGACTGGCGATAGCTTCTCCTTCTCGGTCTGGGTCTGTAGCGATCAATACCCGTGGCGCATCGTTAGCTTTCTTTTTCAGATCAGAAATAAATTTTTTCCGGTCTGGAAGGATGTGCAGTTGAATCTCAAAGTTGTTTTCAATATCAACTCCTAATTCATTGGAAGGCAGGTCTTTCACGTGTCCCACACTGGCGGCTACTTCGTAATCACCTCCCAGATATTGTTCAATAGTCCGTGCCTTGGAAGGGGACTCAACGATCAATAACGGTCTCTGACTCATAATAATTTTTCCTGTTTAATTATCTAAAACGAACTGTTCACACTCGCGTAAAAAATATATGACAAAAAATTTTAATTTGTCAAATTTTTATAATTTTTCAATTAGAGATGACTGTTGAAGTGTCATCTGCTCCCCTTTTTTCAAATCTTTCATGATGATAGTATTTGATTCAATTTCATCATTGCCCAGGATCAAGACATGTCCGGCACCGGATTTATTTGCTTCCCGCAGTTGAGCTTTTATGCTTCGGCGCAGGGAATCCATAACTACATTCCTACCAGCGTTACGCAATTGCTGGCATAATGATAATGCCACGGGTAAGCCATCGTCTTCCAGACAAATAAAATAGATATCCAGATTAGGATCTGATTTGGTCTTTTCAATGGATTCTAAGGCAATTAAAATTCGTTCCATGCCTGCTGCAAAGCCTATGGCCGGAGTTGGTTTTCCACCCAGTGTTTCTACCAGCTGATCATAACGGCCACCTCCTAGGAGAGCATCCTGAGCACCTAGAGCAGATGATGAGAATTCAAAAATAGTCCGGGAATAATAATCCAAACCACGAACTAATTTGGGATTTAAAGAGAAAGGTATATCCATGGCATTCAAAAATTGCTGTACGGAATCAAAATGGATTTTGTCATCATCTGTGAAATAATCTGAAACTATTGGTGCTCCATTTAGCAGTTTTTTTTCATGGTCTGCTTTTGTATCTAAAATACGAAGTGGATTGGTTTCAAATCGCCTTTGGCTCGTTTCTGAAAATTGCATCAGATTAGGTCGAATAAAATCTTTCAATGCATCTTTGTACGCAGAGCGGCAATCAGATGAACCAATACTGTTTAAATGAAGCTTGGTATTTGCGATTAAACCGCATACGGATAATATGTGCCATGCAAGGGCAATAATCTCTGCATCCTGTTCCGGATGAAGTGAGCCAAATGCTTCCACCCCAAATTGGTGAAATTGGCGCTGGCGTCCCTTTTGCGGCCGTTCCCTGCGAAACAAGGGACCTAGGTAGTATAGCCGTTGAGAGGGAGCATGGTTTCCAAGATTATGTTGAATATAGGAACGGACCACAGAGGCTGTTAGTTCGGGGCGAAGAGTGAGGCTGGATCCGTCTTTATCTTCCCAACTGTACATTTCCTTAGAAACAATATCTGTTTCTTCACCAACACTACGGGTAAATAACCGTGTTTCCTCAAATATCGGTGTGCGAATCTCCCGATAGCCAAATTGCCTGCAGACTTGATGCATAATTTGTTCTAGTCTTTGCCAATTAATGCTTTCTTTGGGCAGGATATCATGGGTGCCCTTTATGGATCTGATTTGACTCAATTCTCGTGTCCAGTAATGGAACTCACAATTTCTGCGGCCTTTTCTAAAGATGGTTCGGGAACCAGAATTTGTACAACCTGTCCTGGAATAGTAGCAGCTTCAATGGCAAAAGCTGAAGAAGCCCAATCCATTTTCAAGTAATAGGGGATCTCTTCCTTATCCAGCAATTCAGCAGCCATATCCGCATATATTTTTCCTTTAAAGGGATATAAAGGCAGCCAGGTTATTTCCGGGATCGACAGGTCAAAATCAGATGCATTGATGAGGGATATCCCGCAATCTCCACATTCTTTGATATGGTTTAGATATTCAGCATGACATTCAGGACAGATCATAATTTCAGCAATAATTGCTTTTGAATTTCTTACATCCGGTTGGTAGAAAAAATAGTTGATTAGAATGGTGAACGGGAATAGACACCGCCCCTTTTCTCAATCTTTAAATCACGAAGAGTAGGAGATTTTACATTTATTTTAAAATTGACACCCTGCCCAATGCCACCTGGAGTCCAGTTTAAGGATAATTCCCAGCAGTGCAAATCACGATAAACAGAAAAAGAATGACTCACCAGGTCTCGGTTTATCATATCAAAGCGGGCACGATAAGAGACTTTCCAGTTTTGTGTGACTTGGAATGAGGAAGATGTGTTAATCCAGAAGGTCTTTTTTACCTGATTAGGGTTCAATGCAGAATAGGAATAACTTAAACTGATGTTTGTACTCCACAGTTGACCGCTATTCAAGGTATTGCGCATGGATTTCACAGGGTTGACCAATCCAGGGCCGGCTAGGTCTTCTTCCACGGATAATGAATCTGGATCTTCCTCATTATTACTTGTTTCGGACCAGTGCTTGCCAGAAAAACGGAAACCGGTGGAAAAACGAGCGTTGGTCATGCGAGGATCAAGCATACCGCTGGTATTTTTATTGAATTCTGAGATTCGACCTTTTTCAGGATCGTATTGGTAAAAGTCATGGGTGATGGAAAGATCTAGGTTAAGTTTGCCCGCGATTCTGGACCGCAGTGAACTGCGAAGATTGGCTAGTTGGAATTCATCCGCTGCAAAATTATAACCGCTGCTCATGCGCCAGCTCAAAAGATCTACTTTTTTCTCTTCTTCACCTTTTTTCATTTTTGCTTGGAAAATATTGTTCAGGGAAAAATTCATTGACTTGCTTTCGGATCGGGGTGTGCTTCCAGCCATAGTACCGGCGAAACGGTCAAATAGAATTTCATTCCCGACCGTATCGGTATGAGTCTTAATATAGCCCAGGTCCTGACCAAAAACAGGCTTGGAAAAATTAGGTGTATAGGAAAAACTGATGGATGGTGAAGCAGTATGACGGATCACCTTTAGAGGACCGAAAGGAATGGGAAACATACCATATAATTTTGTATTAGCACTCAAAGAGAAGGATCCTGTGGTCCTGTTGGCAAAGCCCTTCTTTGAAATTTTTGTAAATGAATCTGTGCTATCGTTCCATATTCCGTCATAGGATTCGTTTACCCATACAGATCGAATACTCATACTGGGGTTGAACGCAATGTGTTTTAATAATTTCTGGGGAGCGTTGATGGATGTTGTATGTACCCAGCCCTGGGTTTGCTCATCAAGAACTACCGGATCTCCGACATCATTTCTTTGCCACTGGAAAACTATTGTACTGTCATCGATGGCGTGTGCTTCTGATTCATAATAATCCCGGTCTTTGCTGGTAAAGTTGAGACCGTAATTCCAAGTGATATTGTTGTACCATTTTTTATCTATGGCTGTAGTGGGGATCAAATTACTCTGCCCGTGGCGAAATGATATTTTGGGCATAGTACGATTTACAATATTCAATTGTGTACCAGCCCGGATCGGGTTCACGTAAAAGGGAGATACAGGATTTACTTTATCATCGATTAAAAGGTCAAGATTGGAATACAGGTTGGTACTAAGAGAGTTTTTTGATTTTGACCAACGCTTGGAATAGGAAACATTGGAGATCGCTTTCTGATTCATACGGTCCGCCTCGGTGAGTCCATATTTCTTATTGTAGTCGCCGCTACTGGAATAGGTGACATTTGCGTTGAAAGACTGGTTGTTGCGAAGGACTTGGGAATGAGACCAGCGGATATTCAGAGCGCTTTTCCTAGACGAACCCAGATCGGTGATATCATTTGATCCAATCAGAAACTGCTGACTGCGGATATTAAGATTGCCACTGAATTTATACCGTAGTCGGTAATTATTATTGACACGAAAAACTAATCCCTGACGGTCACCCATACTCATGGTGAATTTAGAATCCCAATAATCACTGGGTGCCCAGTAAAATCCCAGCCCATCTATGTATTGCCCGCGGTATTTTGATTCACCATAGGATGGCATGATCCACCCTGAGTGGCGGGTTCCACCCTTGTGAGGGAAAATTCCTAGAGGCACACCCATGATTGGAATCTGGGCCAGGTGCAGAATGATGGGCCGGGCAATGACTACATCATTCTGGATGATTTTCATTTTGGTGGATTCAAAATGAAAATGGGGAACATCTAGGTCACAAGTTGTATAAGTGGAATTCTGAATAAAAATTACTTTTTTAGATTCATTGCGGATCTCGTGACCGGTGTAGTATCCGTCATCGGCCTGCGTGGCACCTTTTACCATCCGACCTTTCCGTGTCTTTAGGTTATAAGTCATCCTGTCTCCTGACATAGGATCTTTCCCTTTTTCCTTAATGACCGGCTGGATCGATTCAGAGAGTGTATCTTGTTTGGGTCGAGGCAGGGCATTAAGCATGTCTGTTTTCCAATCCACGGTCACAAAACCAGCTTCCAGATCTGTATTATCATGTTTGATCTTGGCCTGGCCGGTTAGGTCTGTTTTTTCCACTGGCACCCGGTAGTGAATCTCATCAGCGGAGTAGATTATTGGGAATTCCATATCTGCACCGGCCTTATCCGGTGTATAGATCCCTTGAGAGCCCCCGATCACAGTGAGTTTATCCAGATCATTGTCAAGAAAAGAGATCGTAATGGTGTCGCCGGAAGTTTTGTTTCTGCCTTGGTAGAGCGAATCATCAAAAATATGATATAGGGATGTTGCCATGCCCTCAAGGCGCATGGAATCCAAAATCCCTTCAACAAAATATCCCGTCAATACGGTGCTTTCCATATCATCAAAAAATTGAACTGAATCCTGGATAACCAGTGAATCCAATTCTGTATTTTTGTATCCCTTTACAGATGTAATGCCATGGGCTTTCTTGGGGATGTGCAATGTTTCCAGGATTTCATTTTTGTACGTAAGAATAATTTTTTCACCAGCAAGAATCCGTCCATTCTCTTTTATCTCAGGTTCCAACTCTAAGGTGGTGACCTCTTTTGTACGTTCATAACGGGCCCTGCCGCAGGTTGCTTTCCGGGAAGAATCTTCAATGACTACCTGACCGATCGCAGTGTAAGATACACCGTCTTGGTCTGATTTTTTTTCATATTCGATGCGATCGGCATAAATGGTTTGTCCCTTTTGCTGTAGACGCACCTTGCCGATGGCAACGCCGCTATCTTGCTCTGTAAAAACAATGATGGAATCCGCAACTAGATCATAATCATTATCCAAAACATGGGGGTTCCCGCTACTGAGTATACGGTCTTCTCGGGAAAAAAATTTTAAAGTATCGCAGGTTAAGATTGTGGTTTCCTTAGTAGCAGTTACGTTATGGAATAAATTGGCAATTTCTTCTCTCTCGTAGTTGCGTCCCTCCTGACAGGTGAGGGTCAAATCCCCTTTAGTGATGATCACATTTCCTGATAAATATTGAACTGTTTTTCCATCTATTGTTTTGCTTTCCAATACATCAGCTTTTTCAAGTCGCAAGCGATCCTTACCAAGCAAGACAGTGGTAAGAATTAATAAGATCCAGAATAAACGAAAAATACTCATATATCCGAATAACGCTCTTTCCAAAGGGATTTCAGCCTGTTTTTGATCCATTCTTCGTGACCCTGGCTTGTGGGATGATAAAATGTATTCTCAATTCCATCAGGAAAATAGTTTTCAAGGATGAAATGATCCCGATGATAATGGGGATACCTGTATTCCTTACCGTAATCGATGTCTTTCATAAGATCTGTAGGTGCATTTCTTAAATGCAGGGGAACGGTGCTAGTTCCGGTTTCCTTTACTACAGCCATACTGGATTTGATGGCCTTATAGCTGGCATTGGATTTAGGTGCAGCTGATAGGTAAGTAGTGACCTGAGCTAAAATTAGACATGCTTCTGGCATGCCAATTATTTGGACTGCTTGGAATCCGGAAGTGGCGAGAGTAAGCCCGCTAGGATCGGCATTACCGATATCTTCCGCGGCAAGTACGATGAGCCTCCGCGCTATGAATTCTGGTTTTTCACCCCCTTCTAGCATCACAGCCAGCCAATACACTGCAGCATCTGGGTCGGATCCTCGGACCGATTTAATAAATGCACTGATGGTATCATAATGGTATTCACCTTGTTTATCGTAGATCAGCGTTTTGGATTGGAGGGCTTCAGTTAAAATCTCTTTTGTAATCCTGCCATCACCACCGGTTAGACTTATGGAAATTTCTAGTGTGTTTAGCATTTTCCGGGCATCTCCGCCAGATGACTGAATTAGTAGTTCCTTTTCCGTTGTATCCAGGGAGAATTCCCCTTTGGCCAATATCACATCCTGGTCAAATGCATATTCTAAAATATGGTGTAAATGTTCAGGATTCAGCGGTTTTAAGGTCAATATTTTACATCTGGACAAAAGTGGTGATATTACTTCAAAGGATGGATTTTCTGTGGTTGCGCCAATCAGGGTGATAGTGCCATCTTCCACAGCGTGGAGCAACGAATCCTGCTGGCTCTTGCTGAAGCGATGGATCTCATCAATGAAAAGAATCGTTTTTCGGCCCATTTCACGATTACTCTGACTTAACTTGATTACTTCTCTGAGGTCCTTCACTCCGCTGGATACCGCAGATAATTCCTTTATAATGGCGTTTGAGGCTTTAGCAACCATTCGTGCTAATGTCGTTTTTCCAGTCCCAGGTGGACCCCAGAAAATGATGGAAAAAGATGATTTGCCTTCCAAGAGCCGAGAAAGAATTTTTTCATTCCCGACAAGATGCTCCTGTCCGTAAAACCAATCGGCTGATTCTGGGCGAACTCTTTCCGCTAATGGAGGTAGGTTAGAATCGAATAATGTTTGCGGCTTATTCATAGGACAATAAATTTAACACCCTTTTCTATGGAAAGAGGAACGATCAACAAATGAAATTCTCACATAAAAAAATTATTCTGGTTTTAACAATGTTAGTAACCGGATGCAGTCAAAAAGGAAAATTAATAACTATGAATAATGGTTTAGTCATGGAAGACCTTGTGGTTGGAAAAGGTGCGGAAGCACAGGATTTTAATAAAGTAGTAGTGAATTATACCGGTAAGCTAGAGGATGGCAGTATTTTTGATTCGTCCCTGAAGCCGGGGCGTGAGCCATTCACATTTACGCTTGGGGTGGGCTCTGTGATCAAAGGCTGGGATTTGGGTGTTAAAGGGATGAAGGTAGGTGGAAAACGAAAACTGAAAATTCCTGCTGAATTGGGCTATGGCGCTAAGGGAGCTGGTAATGTGATACCACCTAATGCAGCTTTGATCTTTGACGTGGAACTGTTGGAAGTAGAAGTTTACTAATATAAAAGCCACCGTAACTCAGTTGGAAGAGTGCCAAATTCGTAATGTTTTCATATACTTAAATCTCTCTTGTGAAGGACTTGGAACTATCGGTTCAGTAGTCGTTCAGTAAATCAATAATTGGTAAGAAATAAAACAAGGGAGAAATTTTTGATATTATATATTAAGTAATTCTTAAGTGTTTTTAAGTATTTCTTTGAAAAAAATAATTCTTTTTTTAAATATAATTTCCAAACTAATCGAGAGCGATATTTAAAATCACCTGCATCCCAAGAAGAATCAACTATTACATCGTTTAATGATGATATAAATAAATCATGTTCCTTCTTAGATTTTCCAATTTTATCCCAATGCCAATCTATAAATAATTCATCAATATAATTTATAGAACCATCAAGTATCATTTTTTTTAATACATCATATTCTGCACCTTCAATATCCAATTTTAATATAATCCTATCTGTAGAAACTAAATTATCTAATATCCATTTACTTAAATCAATACATTTAACAATAGTTGATTTTTTTTCTTGAATTTGAGAAGGACTATCAAATAATATTTTTTTTTCTTTAATAAGACTACTGCCATCTCCATCTATATAATCAAGGTATAATTTAATATTTCCATCATAAATCCATGTAGCAACTTCATGGAAAGTATGATTAAAAAAATTAGAATAGCATTTCTTAAAAATAGGATTAGGTTCAAAACTATGTATAATATAATCATTATTTTTATCATGTAAATCACGAAATTTTCTAACAGAGCAACCATCATTTCCTCCACAATCAAGAAATACTTTTTTCATTATCAATAATTTAATTAATATAAAACATTAGATTAAATAATTGTCCAGTTGTGGGGTAAGTTTATGATGAGCCGGGTATGGGACTCGAACCCACCTACTACTGATTACGAATAGGGTTCTTGATTTAAATTTACTAACCCAATACATTTTTATTTTATTTCAATTGCATAATTAAAAGTTATTAAAGATTTTTTACCACTTTATTTGATTGACAATTTGTAATCAATTGTTATTTTTTTTATTGCCACCGTAGCTCAGTTGGTAGAGCAATGGTTTCGTAAACCATAGGTCAGGAGTTCGATTCTCCTCGGTGGCTCTACTTAAGTAATCTATTTTTGATAATTTTTGTAAATACTTTAGCTCCATTGTATGATCAATGTGTAGGATCAAAATAATAGCGAAAATCAAAAGTATCAGTATTCATAGTTCTTGATCCTCATATCCCTTTATTTCGTAATATTTAGCGGTCCGCCATGCACCGTAGATCTCGCCAAAATAAACGATAAGTGCGGTGGCCCCGAATAGAGGACCGGCGATGGGACGGTCGTCTTTAAGTGAGTAATACGCTGAACTTCCTACTAGGTATATAGTCCACATGCCCATGATCCCATCCCAGGTTCTTCCGGCGTAAATCCGCCCCGAACCGGGAAGTAGAGAGGAAAGAAGAGAAGCAATCAGTGGAGATTTCGTTGTTTTGTTAGCTGGATCAGGTATTACGTAATCAATTAATCGGCCATCAGGGGCATGAAAAGGAGCCTTGGTTTCCATATGGTAATGGAGGGCGAAGGGACTACAGCGTACGATTCGCTCTGAGGCTAGCGCGCTGCCGCGGAGTAGACCGTATTTTTTGATTGCCTCCGCACCATAATTAGAACAACTAGGATAAAATTGGCAGTTAAGCAAGTCTGTATTGTAAGATAATCGTTGCCAGGCGGCAATGGGCAGGAGGCCTGTCTTATAAATTAACGGTACAGATTTAGAAGCCAGCAAGGAGTCAGCCGGGTATTGTGGCTGCGAAAACAGTAGAGGAGTTATAATAAAGATCCAGTACCTGCGCATGGATAAAATTACCAATTTTACATTAATCCATAATCTCTTCATTTGTTAGATTCAATTGGTTCTTGGAGCACATTATGGTAAATATCATTGAACAGATCTCTTCCAATCCCGTCTATTTGGCTATTGCTGTCATCCTGGGTCTTATTATGGTCTACGGTATTGTGAAGCGGATAATCAAATTGGTTATATTGATTGGTATTGTATTGGTGCTCTATGTTGTTTATTTAAATTATACAGGGCAAGAGGTTCCTGTTACTACGGAAGAGTTAAAGAAATCTGTCACTGAGAATATGGAAAAAGTAAAAGAAACAGCGAGAGAAGTAATGGATGAGAAAGTCAAGGCGGCCAAAGATGAGCTACTGGAAGAGCTGGAAGAAAAAAGTAAAACCTTGAAAGAAAATTTAAATCCCTGAAGCAGGTATATTGCTATAGAAAGTTACTGGCAATTTCAGCTAATTCACTACGTTCCCCTTTCTCAAGATTAATATGCCCAAAAATTTCCTGACCTTTCATGCGGCTGATCAGGTAAGTTAGTCCATTTGAGTGCTTATCTAGGTAAGGATGATCGATCTGGTTTATGTCACCCGTAAAAATTATCTTTGTTCCTTCCCCGGCACGGGTGATCACTGTTTTCACTTCATGGGGCGTCAGATTCTGGGCCTCATCGACAATGAAATAAGCTTTCTGCAGGCTACGGCCGCGAATATAGGCCAGAGGGGTAATTAACAATTTTTCCTGTTCGAGCATTTCATTAATCTTGATCGCCCGTTTATTACTGGCTTTGAACTGATGACGAATAACGGATAGATTATCATATAAAGGTTGCATGTATGGATCCAGCTTAGATTGAATATCACCAGGCAGAAACCCCAGATCACGATTGCTTAAGGGGACAATGGGTCGAGACAGAAATATCTGTTTGTATTCTGTCCGGCATTCTAGGGCTGCGGCCAGGGCAAGGAGTGTTTTCCCGGTACCGGCCTTCCCTGATAGGGAGACCAACTGGATTCGTTTTTCCATTAGTATCTGGAGTGCAAAAGACTGTTCCGCATTCCGCGGTTTTATCCCGAAGGCCACAGCTCCGTCTACACGAACGATCTTTTTCTCAAAAGGGTTATAAGTAGCCAGGACTGATTTTTTTCCGTTTCGCAGAATAAAATTTTCGTTGGCTAGAGGGTTTTCAAGCTCTGGTAAATTTTTGGTAACAATACCATAGCTGGAGTACAGCGCATCAATAATCTCAGACCTGATATCATCCACCAGCCTAGAACCGGCATAGATCTGGCTTATATTGTTAATTTTATCCGTTGCATAATCTTCAGCTTGTAGCCCGAGAGACCGTGCCTTAAGACGCATATTGGTATCTTTAGAGATCAGTACAACTAATCTATCCCTATTTTGCTGGTGTAATTTGTAGGCGCAGTTAATGATACGGTGATCCGGGCTATCTTCCTGCAATGTGGCCTCGACATCTTTATGCCAGTTATGGTTGACTACAACTCGAATTTTGCTTTCAGATTCTTGAGAGGCTGCTCCATTTGTTTTTGCCGGATCACAGGACATTTCATCCAACCTGCGTAGAAATTCCCTTGCGTTATAATGAATTTGTTCATTGCCGCGTTTGAACTGGTCCAGTTCCTCCAGCACAGAAATAGGAATCGCGACATCATTGTCTTCAAACTGTTCAATGCAGGTAGCATCATGCAAAATAACATTGGTATCAAGAATGAATATTTTAATAGTTGAAGATGTCAATGCGATGTCCGCCTGTTTATGTAAATGTTATGGTGAAAGATGCAAAGGCTAAGATGAAATTAACCAGTAAAAATATGCTCTAACAAGAATAAGGTGAATTCATAATATTTTAAATTGATTTTTTAAAGAAAAAATATCATTTTCAATGGCTATGGTATTTAACATAGAAAGTCTATGGGTGCGGCCGGGTGTAAAAATAGAATTAAATATATCAATCAAGAATACCAAAAAGTTTAATCAAGATTTTCACTAGGATAAAAGTGTAAAATATTCCTAGGGACAGCAATGCCAGAGGTGTGATACGATACTTGACCATGTATGGGCTGTTATTGGTCTTCCTGCGGTAGAATTCCCGCAGAGCATCCAGTGTCAATTTGCTAAAATATACCCCAATAAGAAACAATAAGAGTAGCAACAGGTGGTCAAGAAAAGTTAGAGAGTTTAGCCAATGTCCCAGTTTCATAAAGCTTCCTTCAAGATTACTTTAAATTCAGATAGAATAATTGAAGTTGCACCCCATACCTGCTCCTTGCCCAGATCAAAATATGGAATTGTTTTCATTTCGCCATGGATGATTTCTTTTTTTTGTTTTTGATTACTATCGTCCAAGAAAGAGTCAATAGATACAGCAAAAACACGATCTACTTCAGCATCGTGGATCAAGGTTATGGGTTCTTTAACGGCCCAGCCAATGAAAGGAAATATTTCAAAACCAGATACTGAAATATTAAATGATGTAAGTGATCCGATTAGAGTAATAAGTTTTGGGAGAACTCCTATCTCTTCATGAGTTTCCCTCAGGGCTGCCTGATTAAGGGTTTCACCATCTTCAACGACTCCACCTGGGAGTGATATTTGTCCCTTATGATGATCAACTTTATATGTCCGTTTGGTGAGGAAAAAATGCCAACCGTTATCTCTGGGAAATAACAGGATCAATACACTTGCTGGTACGGGCTGAGTATATTTATCCGAAATCGGATATGTATAAGGGGGAGTAACCATCATAATATTCTGAGCTTTTTCACCTGGTAAGGGGTGAGCTAGGCGCCGAGTCAAATGAGATATTAATTTCGGAATCATTCAGCGGGAAAGTTATCTACTTTTTAAAAAATCTACCCGAAGTTTCCCACTGAAAAATGAGATGAAATACAAACATATAATCTGGGACTGGAACGGCACACTTCTTGATGACCGTTGGTTATGCGTTGCGGCAATCAATCAAACTTTGTCCCTTCGTAATATGGATATCATTGATGAGGAACAGTATAAAGAGATTTTTTGTTTCCCAGTTATTGAATACTATATAAAACTGGGATTCGATTTTAATGATGAACCATTTTCCATCGTTGGGACAGAATTCATAGACTTCTATAATACAAATTTTCGAAAGGCCAGACTTCACTCCAATGCGCTGCAGGTGTTGCAGTCGGTACTGAAAAGTAACCGCACTCAATCCATTCTATCTGCAGGAAAGCAGTCCTTTTTAACGAAGTGGGTAAGTGACCATGGATTGTCTAATTTTTTTATTGATATTCTTGGAATCGATAATCACTATGCTGCCGGTAAAACTGAATTGGGTCGGGCTTGGATGGAGAAACTAAATTATAAACACCATGAAGTGGTCTTGGTCGGCGATACAATTCATGATAGTGAAGTAGCTAAAGAAATTGGAACGGATTGCATACTTGTAAATCAGGGTCATGTAAGTTACAAGCGCTTGCAGGAAACAGGACGGGTCATATTCAATGGTTTGGAGCAGGCCTGGAGATATATAAATTCTATGTGAGTTCTAAAAATATTATATATGAAGTATATTATAGTAATACTGATATTTACCGTTATTCTCATGGGTCAAAGACTTAAAATAATCTTGGATGAAAAAAGTAACGAACCCATGTTGGTGGGAATTGCTGTAAGAACGGATATTATGAAAAGTCCTTATGGAGAATGGTATGCTCAGGAATATGAGGGTTATGATTTAGATTATGATCTTGCCAGTGCTTCCAAGGATTTTTTGGATAATATAGATGTTCAGATCTATCTGGGTACATGGTGTGAGGACAGTCGTCGCGAAGTTCCTCGTTTTTTTAAAATATTAGATGAAATCGGCTGGTCAAAAAATCAAATTGAGATGATTATGTTGGACAGGAATAAAACTAGCGGCTATGGCTTGGAAAAGGATAAAAATATCCACCATGTCCCTACATTTATTGTTTCTAAAGAAAGGCAGGAAATTGGAAGAATCGTAGAAACTCCCATTGAAACATTAGAAGATGACTTATTTAATATTTTAATTGGTGATCCGCCTGAACCCAATTATGAGGATTGGAGTACTGGATGGAAATAATCAAAAATTTTGTTATTGATTTAGAAATTATCCGGATCCTGTAAATTAATAAAATGAAACTACACTAGATTTTTTATTATCCTTAACCTTAGAGCAGGAAAATAATGAGGATTTATTATGAAACAAGCATATAAAACCATTTTATCTATAGTCTTTATAATTCAAGGAAATTTGTGGGCCCATTGTCAGGTTCCCTGCGGAATATATGATGATGCTTTGCGGATCGTTCAACTGCGCGAAGATTTTCATACAATTCAAAAAGCTATGAACCAGATAAAACTTCAAGATGGTAAGACAAGTACCCAGGAATTGAACCAATGTATCCGGTGGGTCCATACAAAGGAAGAACACGCTACCCGTATTCAGGAAACAGTTTCCACTTATTTTCTGATCCAAAGAATTAAAGCTAAAACTGCTACGCAAGGGGAGGCCTATGATGCATATGTGCAGAAGATTACCAATCTTCATCAGTTAATGGTATCTGCCATGAAATGTAAACAGACGTTGGACCAGAAACATGTTCAGGATGGGCAGAAACTATTGGATAGGTTCGTTAATCTATATTTTGATGAACATGGCCTGGAACACCTTAAGGCAATAACAGGTACACTTTAATGAAGAATCAAACAGTATATGTACCTAAATTTTAGTATTGGTAAATATGTTTAGGATTCTTAAATGAAAATTTATACCTCCATGGTACTAAGTGTTTTTTTACCCTTGGGCATTTGTTATGCTGATGCGACAGAATGGGGGAAACTTGATTCTTTGGATGGATTATTTTATAAAGAAGGTGTTTTATTTACAGGAGAGGTCGTTAAATACCTTGATGGGGGCTTGATGAGGGGCGAATTCAAAGATGGGATAAGGAATGGTCACTGGCAAACAACGAATAGGGTAGGGGAGCCAATCCTGATCGGCTATTACGAGAATGGAGAACCACATGGGCGCTGGCAGCAATGGTACAAGAATGGTAAACCTGAATTAGATGCTAATTTTAACTTTGGTGTTTTTGATGGGCCATATCTTGAATGGAATCAAAAAGGAAAAAAACTTGTGGATGCAACCTATGTTAATGGTCTGGAACATGGCAAATATAAAGAATGGCATGATAACGGAAAAAAAGCAGTAATTGCAACCTACGATATGGGCAAATGCAAAGGATTATATCGAGAATGGTATGATACAGGAAAAAAACTTTTACAAATTGAATACATAGATGGTAAAGAAGATGGGAAATGGGTTCAATGGTATCCAAATGGGAAAAAAGAAATGCTGGTGCATTATACAAATGGCATTGCCAATGGCAAGGCAAAATTTTGGTTTGAAAATGGGAGTTTACAGACAGAAGGAGAGATAGTTGGCGATACGCCTAGCGGCGGTTGGATTTTACAAGATTCCGGTGGTGTCAGGAGGGCTATGAGACCTTCTGATTTCCAAAATTAGTCTCTTTAATATAGTTCTGGTTGTATCCAGACTAAATTTTTTATTGTGATTCATATAATACTTGGTTTCATTTTTATCAGTAGTCTTTTCGGTCAGGATCCTCTGAATTGGGGAGAGCTTGATTCTTTAAAAGGCCTGATCTATAATAATGGTACGCTATTCACAGGACAAGTATATAAAACATTGGAAGAAGGTGAACTTTACGGTGAATATCTGAATGGTATTCGCCATGGCATCTGGCAAAAATTAAACCGGATTCAGAAACCATTAATGATCGGCGAATATTATGAAGGGGAAAAGATTGGTATCTGGCAGTATTGGTATTTGAATGGCAATCAAAAGCTATATGCTGAATTTCAAAATGGTATTTTAAATGGAGAATATCGTGAATGGTACGAAAGTGGACAAAAGGCAGTGGTGGCTCACTACAAATTTGGGAAAGAAAATAAAAAATATTTAGCTTGGCATACCAACGGGAAAAAAGCGGTAAAAGCCCAGTTTATTGATGGTTTGCCAGAGGGGAAGTATCGTGAATGGTACGTGGACGGTACTAGACGACTTGTGATTCCTTATAAAAACGGAAAGGAAGATGGTACCTGGATCCAGTGGTATTCAAATGGAAAAAAAGAATTAACCATTGATTTTGTAAATGGAGTTGCTTGGGGAAAAGCCCGGTTTTGGTATGAAGATGGTAACTTAAAAATCGAAGGAGAAATTATTAGTGAAACAGAATCCGGAGGATTCATTCTTCGGGACCGAGGTGGAAATAAAAGGTATTATGAGTTTAAATAAAAAAAGCCGCTGAATGCGGCCTTTTTATAACAGTTATTAAACCAAATTATTTATAATACTTGGCATGCATTTCAGGCGCTATGGTCAGGAGTTCGTTCTCGAATAATTTGGCTTTATTTTCATCACCAAGTTTTGTATATAATTGGCATACCAGATGGGTCAATTGTGGTATTTTATCATGCTCTGGATTTTTATCTTTTAATACGGATAGTGTATTCAACATTTTCCCCAATGCATTTTTCAATGCCCCTTCATCAATGCCTTTCATGGATTTCCTGTAATAAAGATGATGAAGCGCTTCATCTTCCGCTTCGGCACCACGAACCCCAGCAACAGCGGTGACTTTTTCAACTTCATACTCTTCCGTGGTTACTTCTTCGATCTCTTCCCAGATGGTACTCTCCCACATAGCGTCCATGTCTAGGTCATCATCATCCTGTGCCCAGAGAGGGCCAAAGGCACATATGCCCAGTATTATTAATATATTTTTCATGACTCTACATCAATCATGGCTGAATTTAATCAAATTTACTGAATTTTGGTGTGATTTCGCCCATACTTTCAATAAAGTCTAATTGAGTCACTAATTCGGGTTTTTTCTTCTTTATTTCTTCATAAAGAGTTAGGGCCTGATCATATTTATACATACGATAATAGGCTACAGTTAGGTTTACCTTATAATCTAATTCCTCTGGATCAGATTTAACTGCTTTTAAAAAATAGTCAATGGCCATGGAATAATTCCCCAAGCGCGCGAATGTAACCCCCACAGTATTATCACTTCGTGCTCGGCTCTTTCTATAATTGATCTTGGGGATATCTTCCGGTTTAATGTTCTTAGATGCTTCAGCAGATTCTGCCAATGATTCTGGTGTTTCTGATTTTAATTCAGCAGCCAAATCAGATGGAACTTCGAATTTGGGTCCTTCGGTAATTTTTGATGAGAGAGATGCTTTTGCGGCACCGAACACCTTATCCAACTTACCGGAAAACCCCACAGGATCAATGGCAGCAACTTCTTCGTATTTTTGCCGAGCAATACCTTTGTTACCCATCATAAAATGGGCAATAGCAATATTAAGTAAATATCCAGGATATTCTGCTTGTTCTAGAGCTTTATTATAAAATTCCAGTGATTTTTCATATTCACCTTTTTTCGTATAACAAACTCCCAGTGTATTGATTGCATCTGGAAATGCTGGTTGCATGGTAATAGCGGTCTCCAGTTTTTTTATAGCATCAGTGTACCGGGAAAACTCCATGTACCGTACACCGGCATCGTAATAATCATTTGCAGTTTTAAGTTCACCTCCGACAGCATTGAGTACAATTGTTCCCAACCATTTTTCATATTGTTTAATATCTTCCAATAAAAGATCATTGATCCCATTCATCTCAGGCATTGGCATATCCGCTGTAACATGGGACCCGGCAAGATATATAGCTGACGCTTCCTTCACTGAGAATTCATTGACATAGTTTTCCGCTTTCATTTCATTGTATTTAAGTGCGCCCTGTTTCCAGGCACTGAAAAATGGTTTTCCCACCAAGGTAGCTTCCACGGGGATCCATACTTTATCATTTAACACCACAACTTCCGATTCATCTTGAAAATATTTTGTGACGTCATCCGGTTTTACACCGCTGTCAAACATCAAAAATATATGTCCGGCCCCGGGTTTGAATACATCTAGGAACATGCTTTCAATTCCTAAATTTCCCAAAAGAGTACCAAAAAGGGCGGTTAAATCATCACAGTCTCCAATTTTGTCTCTGAGCATATCTCCGGGATATTTTACGGAATCAAACGTGGATTTATCATCAGCAATATCCAGGAAAGGTGTCTCCAGGTCAATATTATATACCAAGCCAAGAGTCCCCAAGGCATCATAGAGAATGATAGCTCTGCCTAAATTACTACGGCCAAAATAGTCATTAAGTATATTGGTGTAAAATTGGATGTTGCCGCGTGAAAATTTATCAATTACAGCATCAGCGGGTGTTACATAGCACGCAATCATCTCCGGATTGCTCCAGGTGAGTTTCCCTTTTCCTAGTACATAGGCGGATTCCATTTTTTTCTGGGCCAGTTTTTCCTCGCCGTCCTGTTTGTAGGTTACTTTTACTTCTGGTTGAACTAAGTTGTCAAAGGTCGCCTTTTTTGATGTCAAAACATCGCTAGAAAAGGAGACTCCAAGTTCGTATTCCTCATCTGATTTAGGCGGAAGCGTGATATTTTCAGAGTGGGGGTTATCCATCATAGTGGGTACAAATAAGGACACAGATACTGGCAGGTCCGCATCAGAGATATTCTTTAGGCCCACTTTTAAAAAAGGATTTGATTCATAATAACGATGTAGGGACCTGAATACAGGGTTATGATTGATTACTGTGGTACCAATGCTGACCACAGCAGGGCTTAATTGAAGTACTAGGGAAAAACGATGGGTGGGATCCATGAAAGGGTGGTCTTCATAACCGTATTCAACAATAATACTTTTGAATTTAATCGATAAGCCAGCTGATGGGACGAAAATTGCTTCTGGCTCAATTCTATTTTTTTGAACCCCTGCTCTGAATTTGATACGATTTTTAAGAATATATTCAAGTCCAGCATGGTAGCGATCTCCAACATCCATAGCCATGGTGAGCCCTTCAAAAGGCATATAGGCAATCCCAAGTTTAAATGCCTGTCCAAGGATTTTTTCCGTAACCTTGTCTTCATAGGATATACTGGTTCCGCCTAGATCGAAAAGACCAAGGCCAAAACGTAAATTTTTTAGTGGTGAAATAAGCAGGCCCACGTCATAGCCAAGTCCTGAACTTTTTCCGTAAGAAGTACCATCAAGGGTCATATCCTTGAAGATATATTTCAAGGTCCCACCAAATGAAACCAGTTTATGGGGTTGGTAACCGAACGAAAAATTAAGCTTATTATCTGCATAGCCCAGTTCACCATCATCGAAGCCAACATTGGCCCAGTCTAGGCCCAATGCCAGCTTATCACCAAATGGCCTTACAATCCCAATATAGGATTGAGTGATGCCCATGACATAGAGATCAGCATAGGTAGTTGTAAACTCTGTTCGGCGCAGACGGGGAAGGCCGGCAGGGTTCCAGGTAATGGCGTTGCCATCATCTGCCACCGCAATGAAGGCCCCACCCATGCTCAGGGGACGCGTGCCTACGAATAATTGATCCTGACCCTGTACACATAACAGAGAAACCATAAGACCGATGATGAAAATTCGATTCATCGGTTCAGAACCCCTACAGTAGTTCGCAAGACGGAATCTCCTTTTTCCAAGGTCACAATGTAAAGACCACTGGCTACAACATTACCGTTATAATCTTTGCCATCCCAATTTAAGACATTGGATCCCCTTTGAGTGGTTTCAGGTTTTAATGACCATTGTAAACGTCCAGCAAGATTGAAGATACGAGCGGTGACTTCTTCCTGCTCATTCAGGTTAAATAGAATATTGGTGTTTGCAAATTCGAATACAGAACCTGCCGGGGAAAATATCCTTGGCTGGCATGTGACAGACTCAATGTCCATTAAAGAATCCACCGGAGATATAGTTTGTGTTGTGAATATACCAAATGTTTCCAAGGTGTCCACCTGGACCTGCATATATGGCACATTTTGGATGGTAAGTGGTGTTCCACCTATTGGGTTCATTTTACTGTTATTTGTAATACGACCTATAAAAGGTAAAACAGAATCAGGTAATACAGAGTCCGAATATGCAATACGGAGAATTCCGGGCTTGTTCAGGCTTAAAGTGGGCTCAGTTGAAATAGTATAAAGATCGGTAATCAACTGGGTTGAATCGCCAAAACTAAGTCCTCCAGAAATGGCGGAAATAGTAATCTGAACATCTTTATTAACTGCGTTTTGGGGCAAAAGAACAGATACTTTTCCATCTCCAGATATTGCAGTACCTCCATACTGAGAAATAATGGATTCTGGTGTTTTATAAATTGTTATGGGCTCCATTTTATTTTTTCTTTCATCTTCAGCGCCTGAGATATGAACCTGGATAGCCTTTCCTGAGTAACGGAGACTATCGTCATCAGGTAGGAGCAACACGCCTGTCCATTCGTCTACATTAAAACTCTGTTTTATTACGGTTAAGGTATCCGGAGAATTATCATCATTTAAGTCTGGATTAACAGGGTGAGTAACTTGGACCAGAGGGTCTTTGGAAGTATCAAGGAAGAATGACTCTTGAAACTTTATTACCAAGATTATCTGTCTACTTGTAACATAGTTTGCCTGGAGAGTTTTGACAGCTGGGGCTGTTACGTCAATGTAGAAGTAGTCCCAGCCTGTCCAATCAGAAATTGCTCCACCATGGTCTAGGGCGCGCGCACGCCACTTATAATTACCTTCAGGTAGATTTCGTAGTTTTTTTGTAGTTATATTTATTTTTCCAGTGAGATCTAAACCATAATGACCTGATATAATTTGATGATCGCTATTAGTAGTGTCTGTATAGCCGCCAACCTGTAGCTGGTATAAGATGCCGTTTTGGGGTGTAAAACCACCCCCATTGTTTGGGGGATCTACGGGAGCTTCCCACTTTAATGTAATTTGATCTCCGCTGATTGAAGACCCGTCCAATCCATAGGGAGGATTAGGAGCTATATTGGGGTTCACAATTCCTTCTAAATTATCATAAACCTTTGCAACAACTTCTCCATTGGGTCCGAGTCCAGCCAAAAATAAATCCAGATCACCATCCTGATTGTAGTCTGCCCAAGCAGCGGAACTAGCTCCGACACTATCAAGGTTAATTGTATCCGGTAAGAATAAACCATTATTTTGATTATAAAGAACGGTGATTGGGACTGAATAAGGAACATCTGAATAACCTGTGACTAGTAAATCCAGATCACCATCATTATCATAGTCACCCCAGCTGGGTCTGGAAAAATAGACTCCATCCATAATTACATCGACAGCATCAATAGTGTATCCGAAATTTTTTACTATGTAGGTAACAGGCTGGTCTTGAGTATTTGCTCCTGTAAGCACAAAATCAATTAACCCGTCGCTATCATAATCCCCGAAATCAAATGCACCAGCTTTGACACCTAGATTTCCTTTATAGTGACCAAGACTATTTTCTAATAAATAATCTGGTCCATTTAAGTAGACCCTTGCTGCAAGAACTCCTGTTGTATCTCCTCCAATGGCAATCAGGTCCAGGTACCCATCATTATTCATATCAACCCATTTTACCAGAGCTGGGTTTATAGGCACTAATCTTGTTTGAAGAGTGTCTAGAAATAATTCTCCATTTATGTTATTAAAAACCTTTAATGTAACTACTTCTTCAGGAGGCCAAACCGTTACATCATATGTTTGTCCAGCTATTACGAGATCAAAGTCACCATCATTGTCATAGTCACCCCAATCATGGTTATTGGAGCCGCCAGAAAAACCAACTTCTCTATTTAAAGCAGCCAAAAGGTTCGTGACATTATCCTGCTGATCATATATATAATTGTTAGTGGTTTCATCCCAACGGTAAAAGGTTGTCCCTGGAAAAGGCTGAAAATTCTCTACCGAAAACCCAGATAAGCAGATGTCTAAAAATCCATCGTTTGTATAATCAACAAAGGATAAATGCCCAAGAAAATATGCCATAAGGTTCTGGTTTAGATCCCGGGTTAATAGACCTCCATCATTTTCAAAGAGAATGGTAGCTCTTCCACCATCAAAAGAAGTTCCTGTTATGGCCAAGTCCATTAGACCATCACTGTTGTAGTCACTCCATGCGGAAGCAGTAAAAAACACTCCTGGTATAGACTGGGTTGAAGGAACAAGTCTGGTAATAAAGAATTCTTTCTCATTGGACCAATCAGATTTTTGTCCTGAAGCATCTACCGATTGAATGCTCCAGTAATAGGTGCCATGAGGGATCTCATTAAATTCTCTAATAAGAAGATGACCAGCATTTGTTTTATGAAACGGTTGTGCAGAAGAAAGTAATTCATTTCCTCCCGGGTTTGTTCCAATTTTAAGATTATAAGAAATACCTTGGCTAGAATGATGGTCATCTGAGCCTGCACCCCAGGTAAATACGACTCGAGTACTAACTACAAAACTGGTTAATGCAGATGGAGCTTCAGGTCTTTTATTTATACCAGCATTACTATTAAGTAATACCTTAGTATAAGAGCTGTCACCATCAAAAAAATCTGTTGTACCATTTACAATTAAATCAGGTATGCTGTCCAGATTGACATCTACAAAACGTGCTATTCTGGCTTCGGGTATGGTCTGCAGAAGAGCAAATGATTGGTCGCCATTATTTTTGTATATCCTACCTTCTAGGGAAATAATTTTTCCTGCGTTGTTTTGAACCGAATCCGCTCCTGTGATAACCAGGTCTTTATAGCCATCCAGGTTAAAGTCAACTGCATCTATAGTACCATAGGCAACACCAAAATCAATCTGTTCAGACGCAAGGGCATAGGTTCCAACTGGTTCATTAATATAAACCCTGGTCAAAAGTTTTTGTTCAAGTTTGCTCCAGCCAGTGCAGATTAAATCGAGATCGCCATCGATATCAATATCTACAAAACGAAATGCTCCAGCCTTCAGGCCGATCAGGTCCTGGCTTGTATCCTCAACTAATCTTCCTATAGGTTCGTTCTGATAAAAACGGGTTACACTTGAATTTGGATCAGCGGTCTGGCCGCAAATTATTAGATCAGGATCACCATCATTGTCATAGTCGCCCCAAGCGCTGTTACCATTGAATAAACTAGGGAACACAGTGTAGGGATCAGCAAAAAATGAGTTGTCAGAATTTTGAATGTAGAGTTTATTCCATATTATGTCCTGACTCTCTTCTTGCGCCATTATGAAAAGATCAGGGGCTCCATCCATATTTACGTCTCCCCACTGGGCAGAGCTATAGAGGATTCGTAAAGATCCGATATCATTTTCAAGCTCATTCAGAACACCATTTTCATTTAATAAAATTCTGGATCTTGAAGATCCATGTTGGTAAACATCTAGATATCCGTCTCTATTAAAATCGGATAGGTCTACACCTCCAATCCCTCCCAAGTATTCTGCGATTGTATCTGGATATGTAACTATATATGATTCACTTGATTTTTCATATGACCCAATTTCTGTGCCATTATAAACATCGAAAAAAATACCATTACGCGTTTCGTCATAACCTGAGATAATCAGGTCAAGATAATTGTCATTATTTATATCACCAAGTTCGAGACTGTTTGCCTTATGCTGAGGTAAAGAATCTGAAATTGATGAATTATATATAAATATGTCTTCCGCATAAATAATATTTATAAATAGGAATATTGATAAATACTTAATCATAGATATTAAAATTGGGATTATTCAATTTTAGATTCTTAATAAGTTTAATTGAATGACCTTTTATCCGTCCCACATGATTGAGATAATAATTATAAGTTAGTATATATTGATTATATACTGTCAATCAACCTACAACGTTAGGGGTAATAAATATTAATAGCTCTCGTTGTTCTTTTTCAATGGATTTAGATTGAAATAATCGGCCAATAATCGGAATACTACGAAGTCCAGGAAAGTATTTAAAATTTTCAATGGTATTTTCGGCGATAAGACCTCCAAGTATAACAGTATCACCATTTTGTACCGTAACTTGCGTTTTTACACTGCGTGAAGTAGACCTTGGTCTGTCAGATGCTATCTCAGCAGCTGCTAACAAGGCTTCTACTTCCGCATCTACCGCAAGGGTGATACGATTCGTTTCATTTAATCTAGGCGTTACCATCAGGCTAATACCGATGCTTGTCTGAGTTACTACATTGTTTACCACCATACCCAACCCTGGAAAACTGGTGTTTTCCTGATTATTTGTTGTAGTGCCTGTTTGCAATGATCCTTCAATATATACGGTAGTGGTTACATCAACATTTGCGGGATGATTATCTAGAGTCGTTACAGACGGGCTTGATAACAATTTTGAATTCCCTCTAGCCTGCATCAGTCTTAATGCATTGGATAATTGAATTGGATTAAGTGTAGCGATTGTGACATTATTTAGTTTAAATGGAATAGTACCGAGTGAATCATTGCCACCCAATTGAATTGGTACTCCACCCGTCCAATCAAATCCAGAACCTTTTGTTGTATCTATCTGTGTTTCTATGAACTTTACAGCAATATTTATATTTGCTATTGGGACATCAATTGTATTTATCATATTCAGCAATCTGGGCATATTTTCCTGTGTTTCTGTTAGAATTAAATTAACCATCCTATTTGAGCTTCCTCCAGCCGTCATGTCCGATAATCTCTGAGCATAGGAAACAATCCTGCCTTGGGGTGACAATAAGTTGCCTATTGCCTGTTGCACCATATTTGCATCGATATATTTTAATCTAATAATTTGCGTTTCTAACTCACCTACCATTTGTGTGTCGGCTAGTTTGATTATCAGAATATTTTCTTTTATAAAATAACTATATCCATTTGGCTGTAAAATAGCATCCAGGGCAGCCCTCACGGATACATTCTCCAGGTTTGCGGTCACTGTATCTTGTACTTCTGGTGAGATGACAATATTAAGACCAGTTAATTCGCCAATTAATTCAAGGACATTACGTATATCTGAGTTTTTCATATTGATGGACATCTTATGACTCAGATTAAATTTTTCATCCTCCACTGTTGATCCTTGCTGAGCCGATACTATTCCCATCAGTAATAAATAGGTAAGTATTGTAAGGAGTTTATTTGCCGACATTTTTTATTATTTTTGTGTTGCCCATTACAAATGTGACAGTCTTACTTTCGATTTTATCAATAACAAGATTTTGGATACGATCCCCTTCATGATAACGCTGACCATTGATTATAACAATAGCCACTTCACCAATACGGGCAACTGATTCAATTTTAATATTTGCTTCAACATATCCCTGCGGAGATGGATCTCTATTTCTAATTGTTTCATTAATATTATTTGTAGATTGATCCCTCTTTACAATTTTGGTTTGAAAAGGATCCGGTCCCCAGTTAGTTACTTTTTTATTGGTTTGTGATGCCGGTTTGAATTCCTTATAATTATTCACAATCACTATTTCATCAGATTCAACTTTCGTTGTTTTTCTGTTAGTTTTTGGTTTTTTTTCCACTTGGTTCGGAGCAGGCTTCCTATTTTCTGATTCACGATTTTCTGAGATAAATGTTATAGCAGCGTAAATAATGGAGAGTACAAGAAGCCCACTTAGAACTTTTAATCTAGTATTCATTTAACTGATTAACTCACAAATTTGTCAGTACATGATAATAAACGAAAATTAAAATTAACTTAATAATTTTTATTTGCTGGTCATTGTCCAGGCGCCATCCCAGTCATCGCCTGGAGGATTATCCATATAGTGTTCGCATCTTGGAATATACATGCGGCTAGGGTTGGTTGGTCGACCCGGAAACATATCTTCCATTTCGTCTGATGCCTTAAAGGCTTCTATGGCTTTGTGCCATTCTTGGTTTCGATAAAGAGCTAGAGCTTCATGGAAGGCGGGAAGAATTTTTTTATACAATTCCGGTTCCTGACCAATCTCGGAAATCAATTCATATACCTGGGCGGGTTCCGTTTTCCCTTTGACCACCACAAAATCCAGGTCCCGTACGACAAACTTGTCTTTTACCGGCTGGTATGTGGTATCAGCAATCTGAATGTATATCCCGTATTGTTTAGCTGAAGATTCAAGGCGAGCTGCTAGGTTAACTGTATCACCCATCATGGTGTAATTCATCCGAGCTTCCGAACCCATATTACCGGTAACGAGTTGGCCGGTGCAGATACCAATTCGGTTTTGCATGTGATGGACGATCTCTGGCCATCGGTCTCCTTCTTCCTGCCATCCTTGCCGCAGGATTTCCAGATTTTCCTGCATTTTAATGGCGGTTTTACAGGCCCACATTTCATGGTCATCAATCTCAATGGGTGCACCATAGAAGGCCACAATAGCATCACCAATATACTTATCCAATGTACCTTTGTTTTCTAGGAGAACATCAGTCATATCTGTGAGATACTGGTTCAATAGACCCACCAGATCACTGGCAGATAATTTCTCAGAGAAAGATGAAAAACTCTGGATATCCGTGAAAAAGGCAGTGTGGTAGCCCTCTTCCCCACCCAGAGAAGGTTCTTCCCCGCTTTCATACATTTGGTCAATCAGTTCCGGGGAAACATAGGTGCCAAATGATTCCTTGAGAAATTGTTTATTCTTTTCTTCCTGGATGTAATTATAAACTGTAATGCCTAGATAGCCAATTGCCATGGTAGTTAAAGGGCCAACCATATCCAACCATACATACTTGTTTGCAAAAAGCCAGAAGGATAACCAAGCATAACCGGCAACCAGTATAACTGTGGTTAAACCACCCATAGCTGGGCTCAGCGCTGGAACGCCAAATGCTAGGATTAGACCCAAGCCTAAAATAATAACAGTGACCCAAGGTTTGGATATTTCATGAATGATTTTATTATCAAGAATTGTATTCAGGGCGTTTGCATGTAGTCCTACCATTGGATATCTGGGATCAAAAGGCATAGGATTCAGATCTGATGTTCCTGTAGCAGTAAGACCGTAATAGAGTTTTTTCCCAACAAACTCGAACGGTACAATAAGACGAGCATTGCCCTTGTCTTCCTTACCAGCAATCAACCTTTTGTTAACAGGGGAAAAATAGAGTGGGCGCTGTTCATCAACCATATCATTTTTGTTCAGGTTGGAAATAATCTGAAAGTTCCGCTCAATAATAGCAAGCTTAGCCTGTGCTTTTTTTAGTTTTTTCTTATTAGTTTTTTCTTCAGCTTTTTCAATGGCAGAAGTCATATCCATTTGAAGCTGTCTAAAGGATCTGAAATGATAATTTTCCATCTCGGATTGATATATTATTGATCCATCTAACATAAGTTGGTCTAAGCTGACTTGCTCTTGTTCAACAAATGCATCTGCAATATTGTTGTTATTTTTGAGTTCATTAAACATGAAAGGGGGCAACTTTTTGAAATCTCTCGCTGTCCCTTTGGGATTACGCTGGATCCATTTTTCAGCCATGCTCATGGGTAATAGTTTTTTGGCCGCAGATATAATTAGTTTCTTATCATTAGGCATAGCAGCTACTGCAGGTTTCAAGGCTGCCTTTATATCACCTTCATATTGTTTATTGGCAATCTCTTTGTACTTGGCCATTACATAGTTGGGATATTCCCTTTGCTGAAATGTTTTCAATACGTTATAGGGATAGTGCATCAGATCAAATTCACCGGTTTCTTTGTCTTCCCAGTTTCCAGCCCAGTTTACCTGCATCTGTCCTTTCATATTGATGGGTATGGAGATCTCAGTTCGGCCATGCTCATCCGGTTCTGGAAGATCAAACCGAAGATATTTACCGGGGATGATTTCAACATCATCAAAAGAGATACCATAGTGACGAAGGGCTATAGCAAGGGAAGCAGCGGGGAAAAGGCGATCTTCATATAGACCGACCAAGGGATACTTGCGTTGCAATCCATCCGGATCAGGGTCGGACTGAAAAAAGTAAACCCCTGCTGATTTTACAATCAATGAATCTATAGCTGTCTCAATATCATAGAAATCAAATAAAGCAGAATATTTTTCACGATCTACAGTACGAAAATATCCTTTTTCTTTTAGCAGATTCAGGCGTCGTTCCATAACCGCTGTTCTTTTTTTCACCGGTTCTTTTTTCTTGGGCTGTGGCTTAAAACTTTGAGCATAAATAATATTACCTGCTCGTGCAGATGCTTCGGCCAGGTCATTATCCGGATCAGGAAACAGGTTTTTAAAATCATCCACGTACATAGCAGAGTCTTGAATATTATTTAGAACTTTATATTCAAGTTTTCGTTCACTGTCTTCAATGAAATACATATCAAATATGAATGCATCCAAGCCGTGCTCTGCTGCCAGATTAACCATCGGTATATGTTTTTCCCGGCTCCAAGGGTCCCATTTCCCTTCTGTTTGCAGTGCTCTCACATCCACATCGGCTGTGGCAATATCATCCCTAGTTTCCATTAGGCCTCTGCTTTTGAACCGCATGTCGAGCAGATTGTGTTCAAAGTTGTCGTAAAGATCAAAAAGTGAGAGCACTGCAATAATTGCCGCAACGCCCAAAGCAATAAGGATATAGGGAAGATTCTTTGCCATGATATATAGGGCTAAACTACTTCAAAGGAAATTATTTGCAAAACTTTCTGATCCGCTGTGGCAACCTCTACTCGCCAGTAACCAGCCTCTTCATTTGTGATGATTCTTTGAGAAACAGCAGTACGTTCATTGCCACTACCAAGTCGAATACGAACCTTTGCCTTTAATTCGGTTCCTTGGTACCAAAGATGGTAAACGGCACTACTGGATTCGTAGTAGTTATTTAATTTAGAAAAACAGTATATTGATTTATTCTGGGAAGGGGAAAACTTTGTGTCCATCCCAGAAGGGGTCCCGTTTTCTACTCTACGGCACATAAATGCGCTCAATAGTTGTATTCCTAGATTAATATTATTTTCCTGTGTTTTTTTCTTTTCAACCGTAGGAACTTTTTCTATAAGCCGTGCATTTTCAATTCTTTCTACTGACAGTTCATTCTTTAATACGGAAATCCTATCATCCATTTTTTTTATTAGAATATTGTTTAAACTATCCTTTCTCTCCAGTTCTTTAATTCGATTCTTAAATGCCAGTACTTCCTTTAGTGTAAATGAATATGAATTGCTTTTATTCTGGCTAAATATTGCATTATTATAAAAAAAGAAAAGAAATACAATTATTGTTTTCATGATATTCATTAATTTGCAAAACTTTTTAGAAAGTTTACAGCTTCAATAAACTCTAGTTCCGTACCCTTTATCTGATTGACATTCTGGATTTCAATATCAGTAAGAAAACTTGTTACATCTTCATACTGGGGTTGGTACCATCTTTGATCGCTGAAATGCTGATCCATATATCCATTTGGTTCAAATTTGTAGCCATACCTTGCAAAAATTTCATTTCGCATTAGTTTTAGTTCAATTCTTGATGCCATATTTTCTAGCTCAACTTTTTTCAGAAGCCGGATCGACGTGTGTGGGTAAGAGCCTTGATAATATCCTCCAATGGAGCCTATACGTCTTCCGATACCATAATCGGAATTAGGATTTTCTCCAGACCAAAGATTATCCATTCTTAATCCTCTTTTCAGTTCTCCTTTATCTTCGTAAAAAATAAATTCACCATTTTGTTCTGCAGAAAATAATTTATCACCTGCTATACGCACGTTCGTTAGATTACGATAGTCGTTCTTCCATATACCTGGCTTTTCCCAATAGCCTTGCTTTATTTGAGCTACAGTCTCAGTTTCAGATGTAATAATAATTATATCTAGTTTTTGTTTTTCGTTTCGGAATTGATACACTCCTTCAATCGCCATATTTTCAAAAACATTATCCAAGTTTTCATAGGCTATTGAGGGGTTTTGTTCCAATCGCGGAGTAATTTTTCGAACAGGTACGGCTACAGGCCGGATTGACCTTCTTTGAGATTGTGATTTTTCTTTCTGTTTCTTTTTTTCCTGTGCCTCCAATTCTTTTAATGTAACCATGAATTCTTTCATTTTCTTTTTCTCTATGGCCTTTTTGTCTGCTGGTGTTAAATCAGGTTTTTGTTTTTCTGTGATAAGTTTCTGGGTTGGTTTGACTGCGAGTTGACTGGATGTGCTGGTGATTCGATTTTCCTTTTTCTGCAGTTGGTCTATGAATTCTTGCTGAATTTCGGCAAGTTTTTCTTTGCTGACCTGCTTGGCAAGTAATTTTTGCTCTGCCATTTCCTGTTGCTGGCGTAACTGCATTGATTCAAAGGCAGCGATCTTTGACTGTTGCTCGCGTAATTGACCCTCAAACTCACGTTGCATTTCATTTAGCTGTCGTTGATTTTCTTTATTTGTTTCTTCCTGATTTAGTTTTTCTCTTTTTTGCTGTGCCTGCATTGATTCAAAGGCAGTGATCTTTGCCTGCTGCTCGCGTAACTGACCCTCAAACTCTTCTTGCAAGGCCTTTAGTTTGGATCTGTTCTGGCGATCCGCAGTACGTTTTTGATTATCGTACTCATCCTGTTGCTGTTGCTGTAAATCCTCAAATGAACTAATCTTTGATTTTAGCATCCGTAACTGGTTATCGAATTTATATTGAAGAGTCTCTAATTTAGCTTTGCTTTCTTGCTCGAGCTTGCTCTCATCTATCTTCTTCAACTCTTCTTTTAACTTTTCCTGTTCTTCAAAAGCGGTAATTTTTTTTTCTTGACGTTCCAATTGTTCTTCAAAAGCTTTCTGCATTGTTTGTAGTTCAGATTTATATTCTTGTTCTACGCTAAGTAATTCAGATTCATATTTTTTCTGTTGCTCTTTTTGGACAGAGTTAAAACTTTTAATTCGTTCTTCAAGTTCCAAAAGTTGATCAGAGAATTGAGTTTTTAATTCTATGACGTCCTGTTTGTTCTGGGGAGCTCTTGAATCGTCTTTGTTTTCCTTTGTCCCATCAAATAGTTCAGGGGGGAGCTTTGACCGTTCTACAAATTCTTTTCTGCCGTCACTGTATTCAATCGAATATATCTCAAGTCCATCACTGGTGTATTGAGGATTATCAATGCCAACGACTACTTCTTCACCTTTCCAGGAGACGGTGGTTATGCTGCCAATATAATTTGATTCTTTCATAGATTTTGGTGATATGAAAATATCGGATATAATAAACTGCTCCATTGATGGAATAAGTTCTGGGTTTTTATTCCCTTCTTGGAAATAAACATAAGCTAAGAATTTGATATTATTTCTATTAGAATTAAAAAATTCTACATTTGTTATATTGATGAGTACACTCTTAGTTGCCAAATAATCTAATAAATATCCAAAACTCAGAAAATCGCCAGTGAGAACCACATCTACTGCATATTTTTTTATGGTAATTTTATCTCCTGTTTCGGCAACAGAAAGATTTTTTTCTTCGATGGTGCCTTGAGATGGTTCAAATTTATTTATTTTTAAAGAGTGCGCTTGGATGAGATCCTTGAAAGATGTTAGGGAGTTATCTTGATCATGTATCGATGGGATTCTTTTCAGCAGGTTATTGAATTTTTCATTTGATGCTCTAAATTTATTTATAACAGTTTCCAAGTTATTTTGCATGCGTTTCAGGTCGTTGCCTATTTTTTTTTCATGATTATATTTATCCGATATAGATGAAAGGTCGTTTGCAATATTGGTTTGTAAGAAAAAATACCAGATCAGCAGTCCTGAACTAAATGTTGCCAAGATAACATATGATATGATTTTTTGACTTTTGTAATCCATATTATTTAAAATTCACATCTAAGTGTAAACACCAACTTTTCAGCTTTACTTATATCTCCACGGACATTAACCACTGTAATATCATAGAATAATCCCGAATTATTCAATTTTTTCTGGAAAGTTGAAAAATACTGATCCTGTAGAGCAGGGTTTGCCAGTAATTGACCCGTAATAGTTAGAAAACGCGCATTCTGATCTTTTGGTGTTTTAGTTATAAACTCAGTCCCCATGGACATTTTTTTCTTTATCTCTTCCCAACCATAATGAAATCGGACATTCTTTATTAAGATATCTTTATCAGTAACATTACTCATATATTTTAAAATTTCGGTAACCCTATTGGAATAATTTATATCATAACTCATTTTCTTTACTTGTTCATCAATCAACTTACGTTGTTTTATTTTGCTATTAAATGTTTCACGTATGTGGTTTTTTGAGTTATTGCTAGTAATTACATTTGGGATTTGATTTTTTAATTCCAAGTAATTTGAATATTTATAACCGGAGAAGGATAGAAGAAATACCATAATGATTGCTGTGGCAGGAATAATTATTTTATTAATAAACCTGAATTGCTCATTTTCATGGTAATATGTAGGAAGCAAGGTTACTCTGTTTATGGAGGCCAAAGAGTTACCAACTGCAATAGTAAACAAAGATGGATGCGCGTCAGCCTTCAAAAAGGAATTGTTTGAAGGCAAAACAAGATTTCTAAAAGGGTTCAATAATTCACTTGGCAATCCAAAAGCCAATTCAAAATACTTGGTTGAATGAGAAATCTCGGAAAATGATCCAGACAAAAGAAGTTTAGTGTTTTCATCGAATGGATGGTTTTTTTTGATGCTGGTCAGGCAGCGATTGAATGATTGTCTCCAGGTATCAATTATGGGTCTGAATTCGTTATCAAATAGTCCAGCATCTTGTTGAATTCCAAATTCACTTAGTAGTACAGCCGGTATTTGATAGTTTAAGCGATCGAACCAGTCTTTTTTCCCTGTTTTTTGGTCTTTTATTGTATTATAGAGGTTTTCAATACCAATATGAACTGGTTCTATTTGTAGCAGGCAGTTTCCTTTGCAGGCAATAATAAATGAATGAGATTCGCCCAGATGAAAAATAAGACTGGCGTGAGTACTGTAATCTGGGTAATTCCATTTAAATGCGGTGAATAAAGAAATTGATTCAGGCATCCATTGAGTTATGGTCCAATCCAACCCTCTAAAGAGATTTCCATAATTTTCCAGTTGTGTCTCATCCGCCGCGGCAGCAAGCATTGTACCGTTAGATTGTTTTGAAACATCACTAATCTTTATTGAACTACTTTCAAATGGTTGGTTTGTTTTCATTGCCCATTCCACAATTTCTTTCGGCTTTGATGCATTATCTTTGGAAATCTTGATAACTCGTGAGTACAAGGACATACCGGAAATGGAGATTGAAAGGTTAGATCTATTCTTTAATATAGAATGAACTTTTTTATTGATGTCGCTGACATCTGTTAATTTGAGACTGAGATCATCAATAAATTGTGTTAGAATTAATCCAAATTCATTTGGTTCATCTAATGGTTTATTAGTCGGGTTCGATGTATTTATTCGATGTGCTGATAGTAGTTTTTTTTTCCCACCTTGATTAATTAGGATAATGGAACGCAATTTTCCATTGTCTATGGAAAATCCATGAACATATTTTTGTTCAAAAGGTGATAGCTTTTTTTTACTATCCATGAATATACCAGGATTCTTTAGCTGGTTGTCCATTAAATTATATGTCGGGGTTTCAGGTGTGGATTTTTCAAATAAATCAGAATGTACTGGTGTACTTGAAATGGATTCATTAACTGGATCTTTTTCAGCATTTATATTTTTTTCTTCATTACCGATCGATCCTTTATCTGCATCAGAGCCAATTAAATCTGAATCCGGATGCTCTAAAACTATGCCGTCACTAGATGCTTCAACGACTTTTTTCTCTATTAGTTCAGGTACAGGCTTTTCATTAATAGCTGTGGTATCTTTTATACTTTCATTATCTTCTAAGTTATCTGGATCGGTAGGATCAGAAACTTCACTCAGTTTTGGACTAGAAGGTTGAGATAGTTTATCTTCAATGTCGTTTTCAGGGTGAATGCTTTCATCTATTGGCTCTCCACCAATCCATTCATCTTGGGTATCTTGTTCTTCAATTAATTCTTCTGTATCAGTGGTCCCTGAATCTTGTCTTAAAACATCCAGCAGTTTGTTCACTGCAATGCTATTGTAGTCCTTTTTGTCTGGATCGCCTTCATTTTTTAAGGATAGGTTGTTTGAAAAAACTTGGTCATAAATGGTTCCATCGATAGTTCTATTTTCTGTATTAAGCAGACTCAATAAAAGCTCATGACATACCTGTGTAATCTTCCGAGGATAACCGCCGGTTTTTTTATAAATGTTTTCTATTACTTGTTTTGTAAACCATTCCCGATCTTCTCCGCTAACCTGTTTCATCCGGTAATGTATAAAACCGAGAGTATCCTGAAGCGAGAGAGGGCCCAGCTCAAAGTCAAAAGAAATTCGATCCTCAAAATTAGGATATTTTTTGATCATTGTACCCATTTCCGGTTGACCAAATATGATAAGTTGAAGCAACTTGTAATCGTTAGCTTCAAAGTTTAGAAGGGTTCGGAAAACATCCAGCATATTTTCAGGCATATTCTGACCTTCGTCAACAATCAAAGTAAGTATTTTACCATCATCCACACCTACTTTTAGAAGATAATTTTCTATAATGTTTCGATTGTCCTGTACCGAATCTCCTGATTTATCGATGCCGAAAAGATCAATAATATGTTGGAGTAGTACTAATTCAGATTCAAACTTAGGGTCCAGCATCAGATGAAACTCGAACACATCTGTCTCTGATTTAAAATTTTCAATTAATTTTCTACTTAATGTGGTTTTGCCAACCCCAATACCACCACGCACTACGGACAGACCTCGTTTCATGCGGATGGCAAGTTCAAGGCCTTCGAGACATTGTTTATGCCTGGTGGCATTATAAAATAACTCTATACTAGGAGACGTTGAAAATGGGTCAGCGTTTAAACCGATTGGCTCAAATACATTCATATCGGAAAATTGTGAGATTTATATATTTTTATGCAAATTGAATGTATTGGTAAATCATGTACGCTGAAGCCCCAAGCAATCCAATACCGACAACAACCCTGTATTTCATGAAAAATGGGTCAGTCATGACAATTTTATTTGCTTGCCGCTCCAATTTTATGAGACTATTAGGTGCTACCAACAGTAATACCCCAAATACCAATGCTATGATGCCTATGAGTAGTATAATAATCATTATATGCCTCTAACCTTTATGTGAAAATGAAGAATTAGTCCATTATTACTCGAACTAGTCCTACCTCGGAGTCCAAATAAGTTAACTAATTTAATACAAAATGTGCTAAAGGAGAAGATTCTTTGATTTTTATAAAGATTAAGGTAAAAAGTATAATAACTAATAAAAACCAGGCGGAATTATGACTTTCAGTTAGTATAGATGCAAGAGAAGAATGCTTAAGAATGGATTCTTATCCTGATAGATATTTTATTTCTCAGTAGTCTGGAAGAATTGCAATATTTTTTTATTTTAATATTCTAGATATGATCCAGGTATTACCATGCCATTAAAGCCATAGGAAGTACCAAAAATTATTGGTAAAGAACCTCTAATTAAATTGCTGGAGTTAAGGGATAGACTATATTTTGATACGATTGATCCTGTAATGGTGGAACCTGAAACCAAGGTGCTTGCAGAAAGTGTATAAATTCCACCATAGACACTGCTGGAGCCTGATATAGCGAAGGATGCCCCACTGCAAATTAGGAGCCCATAGACACTGCTTCCACTGATTGCCATAGTAGAAGAAGAATATAAAATACAGCTTGAAGCGATGGAGTTTCCAACTGTTGATCCTCCGGTAACTGAGATGTTTCCACCCGAAACTATAACGACATTGCCGTTGATTACGGTACCATCTGAGAAAGTTAGACCACCCGTACATAATATTTTTCCTGGTCCATTTATAGTGCAGTTGCTTAGTGTTAAAGCACTTTGTTGCATAAGAGTATTTTCATTATTGATGCTTGAAAGGTTAATAGTCTGATCGCTAACTATTGTTTCATTTGAGCCTCTGGTGCCCCAGGTTGGGCCGTTATAAGTAGTAGCATTATAATTATTGGGACCCTGATCCGAGATGCTGTTACCAGTACCTTCATTCATAGGCCAATAAGCCACCAACCCTGTTGCATTGACATCAACATTTAACAGTGATGAGATTTCATTGGCTGAAAAAGCACGATGCCAGATTGAGACTTGATCCATGTGACCCTGGTAGTATATACCATTTCTATTGGCGTTGTAGCTGCTTGCTTCCGAACCATCTCCAAAAAACCCATATCGATTAGCCCCTGATCCAAGATTAACATTAGTGCTGTATGCATTTTGCTGACTATCCAGTTGGCCATCAATATAGATTTTTTTATCATACACTTCGCCACTATCAAAGACCCAGACAATGTGGTGCCACTGATTATCCCGCATTGTTGACGTGCTCTTCATGTCTTTAATTCCTCCAGAACTACCTCTTGTATGGAATCCAACATAGTTTCCTTCACCATTTACATTGCTAATTCCTACAGCACAAGTATAGTACTCACTCCGATCGAAGTCTACGATAGACCAATCCCCACCATCCAATGGTACCTTTACCCATGCTGAAACCGTGAGTTTGGATATTTCTCCAACGTCAGTATAGTACATGTTCTGGATTGCGGCATAATCATTTGCACCATCAAAGGAAAGCATTGGTTCACTATCCCCTGTAAAGTAAGAACCAGTGACTGTACCTAATAGATCTTGATAATAAGTATTATCAATGACGGGGAAGTCAACTAAAGGTGTACCATGATACTCCGCATTATTGCCGGGATTTTCCAGGCTGGTGTATGCAACTTTTCCTGATGTAAGATTTACAGACCCAATATTTCCATTAAAATAAATATCACCGTCAATTGTGGATGAACTGCTAAATATAGTGCTTCCAGCATTCTTCCCATAGAAGGCCAGATTAAATGCCTGGGGGTAAGGGCTAACGATAATCCTAGTATTTCTCTCTACGTTTCCAAGTGTCGCAGTGCTGTTTAAGAGATGATAGTGACTAAAGGGAAGGGAAGATCCATTTTCATCCTGAGTTTGATTAACAGAAATCTTGAATTGTCCGTTGTTAAAGGTGCCAGTGACTGGGTTTGATAATGATGAAATCGATGTTTTTAAAAGCTGTATCCCATGCTCAAGACCAGTCTGTGCCAGATTGATGGCTCTAATATCATTAAGGTAGTTTGTATTTGCGACTATTTCTCGAGATGAAAACCGTGCTAAATAAAATGCGAAAAAACTAAGCACTACAAATATTCCCAGGGAAGTTGAGAAAAGAATAAATCCATTTGATTTATTTGCTTTGCAATCAATATTATTCATTAGTGGTAGCTTTTTTTACTTCCAAATCGAAAATTATTGGGATACATATACGTTGAAAGCTCCAAAGTATCTGCTCGCTCGGTAAATAAAATTTTAATTTTGGCTAAGTGGACGTTACGTGCCTGCGCCTCGCTTAGTGTATTGCCTGAAGCTGGTGTTATATCATTGTAGTTGCTGTCAAAATAGGTAAAGCCCGATTCACTGTAGCTGATACCGTCTGATAGGATGTATGTGGTTAAATCCCTTTCGAATGTTAGTACACCATCATTTAATATGCGGTAGGTTACTATTGAGTTTGTACCTTCCGAGATAGATAGGATGTCAGGGCCTGACTGGAAAAATTTTATAGCATCCGATTGATTTCTTATTTTCTGCTGGATATGCCAGAATGCTGCACGGGCCTGACTGGTGAATTTTTTACGACTGGATTGACTAACATAAATATCAGCACCTTGAGAAAGCATATCTGCAGCTATTAGACCTATCACGCCCATAATTGCCAAAGATATCACTAACTCAATCAATGTAAAACCAGATTGCAAACGTTTTTTCATTAAAATCCCGGACTGATAATCATTGTGTCTATAAGTGCAGAGATCGAAGGATGCTCTATTTTAACCATTACACTTTTATAATTTGTAATACTACTGGTGTATGTATGAAAATTTGTACTGGCATCAACATAATTGACAGTCACAAAGCAACTAAAGTTAGGATATTCCGGCACGGACGAAAGTGAATAGTTATTAAAATCATCAATATCATCCCAAAGTGCAATAGAATTTTCATTCACTCCGGATGAATTCCAGATTGGGCCATTTAGTAACGTACCTGGATTATTATATCCACTTCCATCATTTGCGGTTGTTCCTGTACCTTCATTTATCTTCCAATAGCCTAATAAACCAGATGCGGATGAATAATTTCCGGAGTTTACCGCAGCATTAAATCCGCTGCCAGAATTATGTATTGTCGCTATTTCAGTAGCTGTTAATGCTTCATTCCAAACTGCAACTTCTTTTATGATTCCATTAAATGGAGTTTCTATGTGGTTCGAATTACCAATTGTAACGGGACTACCGCCTGCATTATCGAAGTTACCACCCCATTGATTCCAAGAATTAACTTCTGATCCATTGATATGGAGTTTACCTTCATAAGTTTCATTTTTATTATATGTAAGTGCTAAATGATACCACGTATTATTTTGAATGCCTGCATTATAGGTTAATGCAGGACCATCATTATATTGAGAGTCTATATAAATTTCGATATTAGTTCCATCGGTACCAATCTCAATATTATCATTTTCTGGGTCACTCGCCTTAGCAAACATAATATTGCTAACATTATGATTGCTATTAGCTGGTAAGTCTTGCGTTCTATTAAACCAAAAAGAAATGGTTACCATTGAAATCCCATCCAAAGCATTAATGTCTCCGAGCAAAACTTGGTCATTACTCCCATCAAATGTCAATTGATGAGATGCTACATCTGGTCCCAGCGTTGTTGACCACTGGGAACTAATATTTTCATCAAAACGCCGGGCACGAATTTTCTGTTGAATATCGTTTAAAATAGTAGCTTGAATCATACGAAACTCTGCATGAGTTCTTACTATTTTGCTGGAGTTTAGCCCTTGCAAAAAAACCCCAAAGGATATGGACAAGAGCAAGATAACCACTATCACCTCTATGAGAGATATACCTATAGTACTTGATGTTAAAAACCTTTTCAATTTACACTCCATCTACCAGTGAGATTGGCAACCGTGATAGTTACAGAATCATCAATAAGAATAGTCCCACCAGATTTTACAGAGCCTCCGGGTAAAAACTGGAGTTCCGTCGAGTTGTTAAAGGTTGCACTTGTAATATCAATAGCTGCCAACATGCTAGTGGTAAATGATACAATACCATTATTGCTGCCAGGTACTTCTGTCATGATTTCTCGATTTGAGTCTGGACCAGTGTAAAAGGTATAAGAATTATTATTTGCGGAAAAAACTATTGTGAGTGTGTCGTTCTTAGCAAATGCTATACTGCGAACCAGATCGATATCCGTCGTAATTTGATCAATTGCTAACTGTCGTATAAACCTGTTAGTTCGTAAATCTGAACGGGTAGCTACTATACCAATAAAAATTACTAGAATAGCCATTGTAATTAATAATTCAATTAAAGTAAAACCATTAATATTTTCATCAAAACGCCGGGTTTTTATTTTGTTTGTAATTGACATTGATATCTAATCCTAATGCCAAAATTACGGTACCAGGAGGTACCTAGATACTAAATCGATATATTTCACCATTGGTGGGACTATCAGTATCGAGATCTTTGATCAAGATAGTATACGCTGTACCGCCCATAATGGTATCTGGTTCCATAAAGGTTTCATAGGAAAATGGATTGCCCATATTGTTAGTAGGAACCTTTTTATTTGCAAATAGGTCATTAGGTGTAGTTAATGCCATATTCGAATCAATAACTGTACTGCACCACGGCGTATCCATCAACTTGTCAGTATTCTGAGGGGTAGGAGGGAAGTGAGGATTCCCATTTAAATGCATTCTATAAAAATATTGGAAGAATGTTTTCTGTATCATAACCATGTTTGCGCGGTTTATCTCTTTTTGAGCACTGCGAGTAACCTTACTGTACCTTACAAAGCCACCTCCCAATAAGATTCCAATTAAACTTACTGCTACAACCAATTCGAGAAGGGTAAAACCTTTTTTATTTCTGTTATTAGTGTTGTCTTTTTGCATCATTATTTTATAAATCGCGTATAAATTTTTAATCTAATATTATCCTTAATCTAAAAAGGCTCCAGGTAAACCCGGAGCCTTTTTATGTTTTCACATTTGATCATTATTACCCATTAGGGATAATTG